>NZ_CANPVT010000027.1 GCF_947581735.1 Candidatus Palauibacter soopunensis | reverse complement strand
TATTCTGCTCGGACTGGTTCTCCGCCATGAAGTCCCGGATCCGGTCGCGGCTCACTTTCAACCGCTCGATGAACTCGTCGCGCCCGTACTGATGTTCGATGAAGAGCAGCGTGAAGTACGTGGCGAAACCCTCGCTCAGCCAGACGTCGTCCCAGTCGTATTCGGTGACGGCGTTCCCGAACCACTGATGCGCGACCTCATGGATGATCACGTTCCGCCAGCGCACGTCCCGCTCGCCCGTGACCGAGGCGTCGCCGTAGAAGATGGCCGTGGCCGCCTCCATCCCGCCTCCGACGCTGTTCGACTGCACATTCGCCAGCTTCTCGTACGAGTAGGGGCCGACCATGTCGCCGTAGAATTCCATCGCCTGCTTCGTCGGCACGGCGAAATCGTGGAAGCCGGCGTCGCGATCCTGGGCGTACACCCATGTCTGGATCGGCACGCCGTTGTAGTAGTCCACGGTCTGCACGGCGAAGCGGGCCGCCCCGAGCGCGTACAGCCAGGTCGCGATCGGGACGGACTGCCTCCAGTGTGAGCGGCGCGTGCCGTCCAGGAGATCGGTCTCCTCGATGAGCAGTCCGTTGGAGATGACCTGGTAGTGGGCCGGCGCCGTGACGATGAGTTCGTTCGTGGCCTTGTCGTACGGGTGATCGATCGTCGGCAGCCAGTTCCGCGCCTTGTTGGGCCAGTTGTCGCTGAAGAAGGTCCGGTCTCCGTGCTTGTTGGGCCCGATGATGAGGCCGGTGGCGGGAACGCCCTCGTACACGACCGTGACCTGCCGGCGCTCGCCGGCCTCCGCGGGACTCGCGAGCGCGACGAAAAGCGCGTCGCCCCGGTGCTCGAACTCCAGCGCCCCGTCCGCTCCCGCTACGGTCTGTACGCGCATGCCGGTCCCGTCGGCATTCTGCTCGATCAGATCCAGCCGCACCTCATCGATACCCGCCTCGAGGAAGCGGAGATCGATCGTCGCCTCGCCCGAGATCATGTCCGTCTCGTCGCTCAACGTGAGCGCGAACGCGTAGTTGAGCGCATCGATCGCCGGGTTCTTCGGATACGTGTCCATCGCCGCCCGTCCCGAAGCTGGCTCCCCAGACGGCTCCGGCCCGATCCCGCCCGGTTCCGGAATCTGGCGAAACCCGTCGTGGGACGAACCCAACGCGATCGATGAGACCAGCAGGAGCGACAGGGCGTATTTCATCGGCACCTCGTAGCAGCAGTTCCGCGTCCGCCCCCAACCTGCACCGCAACGCCCTCTCCCCGCACCTCCCGCGTGAGCGGCCGTCTCCGGTAGCGGCGCCTACTGCCGCCCGCGTCGTCCCCGAATCGAATTGACGGACCGCTCAACTCGTCGGTAGCCTGAGACATGCCCTACGACCGCCTTGGGACTGCAGCGGAATTTGATCAGTTGTACGACCAGCGGGTCAGGACGGCGGCCTTTGGGTGGCTTAGCAGTCAGCGCGCTGTTCACGGCGACGTGCTTCCGCGGCGCCCTCTCCTCGAGGAGGGTTTCGAGTTCCGGGGACATCAAATCCACCTTGTCGGCCCACAGGGGATCTTCAAGCCGCGAACGATGGCAGTCCCGTTGTCCATTACAACGACTCCGTCGGGACCCTACAACGATGCGTTCGGGCCCGGTCACGTCCTTCGCTACCGCTATCGCGGCAACGACCCCGACCACCACGAAAACGTGGGCCTTCGCACAGCGATGACCTACCACCTTCCGTTGGTCTATTTTCACGGCCTTCTCCCCGGCAGGTACTTCGCCGTATGGCCGGTGTACGTGGTTGGAGATTCCCCGGCGTCGCTGACTTTCTCCATCGAGGTCGATGCCGAGGGGATGCGTCTTGCCTCGGCCTCAACGCGGGTATGGGAGAGCGCGGACATGCGTCGAGAGACGGCACTGCGCCGTGAGTATGTGACGGTCGAGACTCGCCGGAGACTGCACCAGCAGGCGTTCCGCGAGCGGGTTCTCAAGGCGTACAGACGTCAGTGCGCACTCTGCCGTCTCCGCCACGAGGAGCTACTCGACGCCGCCCACATCATTCCCGATACCGAGCCGGAGGGAGAGCCCGAAGTAAGAAACGGTCTAGCGCTTTGCCGACTGCACCACGCGGCCTTCGACCGGTTCTTCCTCGGCATAAGTCCTGACTACACCATCCAGGTCCGCCCAGCGATCCTGGCGGAAAAGGACGGCCCCACTCTCCGACACGCCATTCAGGGTCTCCATGGCCGGCGCATCCTTCTTCCTCGAAGTCGCTCCGACCGTCCCTCGCCCTCGTCGCTTTCCTTCAGATACGACCGCTTCCTGGAGCAGGCGGCCGCCCTCTGATCAGCCCGGAGGATTCCCATGTCGGTTCGTTCAATACTTGCCTCGCTACTGGTATTCACCTGCTGCGCCATGTTGCCGTATTGCCTACCGGCTGCTGCGCAGGAGACGATCGCGATCGTCGGGGCTACGGTCATCGACGGGAACGGGGGCGAGCCTCTGTCGGACGCCACCGTCGTCGTGGAGGGCGCCCGCATCGTCTCGGTGGGGCCGAGCGCTTCCACCGCGGTGCCCGATGGGGCGCGGGTCATCGACGGGGCGGGGAAGTTCCTCACGCCCGGCTTCGTGGATACGAACGTGCATACGAGCCTCTACGGCGCCGGATTCGGCAAGCACCGGAAGGAGAATGCCGTCTTCTACTGGGAGCGCGGGGCGGAGATCGCCCTCGAAGCCGCGCAGATGCACCTGAAGCACGGCGTGACGCACCTGCGCGACAGCTACGGCCAACTCCCGCAACTCATCGAAGTGCGCGATGCGATCGCGGAGGGACGCGAGATCGGCCCGCGGCTGCAGGTAGCCGGCAACATCGTCGGCTGGGGCGGCGCTTTCTCCGTCACCTTCTCGCTCATCGCGGACACGGATCTGTCGCTGTGGGAGGAGCAGTTCTCGGACCACCTCGCGCAGGGCGCCGGCGAGGACCTCATGGACATGTATCCGGAGGAACTCCGCGTCGCGATCAACGACTACCTCGACAAGGGCGTGGACTTCGTGAAGTACGGGGGTAGCAGCCACTGGTCCTATCCGACCATGATCGGCTTCTCCCCGGAGGCGCAGCGGGTGATCGTGGAGGAGACCCACAGGCGCGGACTCGTCGCCGAGACGCACGCCACCAACCCCGAAAGCCTGCGCCTCGCCGTCGAAGCGGGCATCGATCTCATCCAGCACCCGGAGGTCCTGGCCGGACGGCCCTATTCCGACGAGTTGCTGGCGCAGATCCGTGAGCGCGGCGTGATCTGCTCGATGCTCGTGAACACGATCACGGGCGCGGCGTGGGAGCAGCACCTTGAGGACGTGGCCGCGGCCGAGGCGCGCTTGGCTAGCGAGGGGAGGTCCGCGGAATGGGGACGCCTGCGAAGGCCCGTCGAACGGGAGAAGACGTCGTTCGAACTGCGCCGCGAGCGCAACGCCCTGGGCCATGGCAACGCCATGCGCCGCCAGAACGCGAAGAGCCTCATCGACGCGGGCTGCATCGTCACGCTCGGCACCGACAACTTCCCCGCCGCCGACATCCAGTTCCTGCGCGAGCCGAAGCCGATCTGGCAGGAACCGGGCATCGGCACGCTGATGGCGATCGAAGGCCTCGTCGAACTCGGCATGACCCCGTCGGAAGCCATCATGGCCGGCACCCGCAACGGAGCCGTCGCCGCCCGTGGCCTCGACGACTTCGGCACGATCGAGGCTGGCAAGTTCGCGGACCTCGTCCTCCTCGACGCGAACCCCCTGGACGACATCCGCAACATCCGCCGGCAGGCGATGGTGATGAAGGAAGGAAAGGTCATCGACGTCGATGCCCTCCCGACAAGTCCGATCATGTTCGTCCGCTGACGGGACCGCGGAGGCGTCCGACGGGCCTTGTCCCGAATACGATATTGCTTGCCCATATGGCACGATATGGGTAATATGGGTCGATGAAGACGACGATCGATATCCATAGCGAGCTTCTCGTCCGGGCCAAACGGTACGCCAGCGACAACCGTCGTTCCCTCCGATCCGTCGTTGAAGAGGGGTTGAGACGGGTACTCGAGGCGAGGCCGACCGCCTCCGGTTACCGGATGCCGGACTGCAGCAAGGGGGACCCCCGCGACGCAGATCCCCTGGCAGCCTACACCTGGCAGGATCTCTCGGAGATGATCTACGAGCCGGGAAGGATCTACCAGCATCCCGGTGCCCGGTGATCGCGGTAGACACCAACATCCTCGTTTATGCGCACCGCCGGGATTCGTCCTTCCACGAGTCGGCGCGCGACATGCTGGGGATGCTGACGGAGGGCGACCGCGCGTGGGGCATACCCTGGCCCTGCTGCTACGAGTTCCTGAGCATCGTGACGAACCGGCGCATCTGGCGCGACACGGTGACGGAGCCCGACGAGGCCTGGACCCAGCTTCGCGCCTGGACCGAGTCGCCCTCCAACCGCTTGCTCGGAGAGACGGACGGTTTCCTCGACCTGTTGGAGCGCTTGGTCACGCGCCGGCGTGTCCGCGGTCCGCTCGTGCACGATGCTCGCGTGGCGGCGATATGCCTGGCCCACGGCGTGGAAGCTCTGCTCACGCGAGATCGCGATTTTGCGCTCTTCCCGGAACTGGTGACGCGGGACCCCTGGCGAGACCGCCCCGGTTGAGACGACCGGCATCCCGCGACACAGGCGTCGGGACAGTCCGAGACCGCCGGACGGCTCCCGGACCCAAGCTACGGCAATCCCACTGCCGACCCAGGAACTCAGCGACTCCGGCGTAGTCGGCGCCGACACTCGGGATGCAGCGTAGACACCAGGCGATTGAAGTGCGCACGCATCCACTCGACGGCTTCGTCAAAGTCGCGGATCTCCTGTCCGGCTACGAAAGCCGTGCTGCGACGGAACCCCAGCCGCGGTTGGCTGTACTTGTTGTCCCACCGTTCCCATCCGTCGAGTACGCTTCCAAGTCCCTCAGCATGGTCCACGGCATCGACGATCTCATCGAAGATTCTTCCCTCTTCCGGGAAGCCCGCACGCCTCGTCAGATAGGTTCCGATACTGGATCCGCTACGGTCCAGGTAGGCACCGAACGAGATGCCCCACCCTCCGTGCCCCGATCCCTCGACCTTCACCCAGACAGTTGCACCCCTGGAGGACTGCGGTATCTCGGGTCCGGGGTCGTCAAAGGCGAAATCTCTCAGCACCGCCGTCCAGAATCGCTCGTTTTCATCCTCCCTCGGCGATGACTCGTGCTCTTCAATCGGGTCGTCGTCGGTCTCCTCCATGATCGTCCTGCGAACGAGAACCGTGCGGGGCAGGAGTTCGGTCCGCGCCAAAACTCGCGGTTGGATGATCAGATCTTCTCCATCCGCACGTCGAAAAACGGCGGCTTCGACGAGCGCGAGATTGAAGCGGAGGCCGCTGTGTGCCTGAACGTAAGCGACAATGTCCTCGACTCCCTCGCGGATTCCGTCGCCGATGATCAGAAGCAGGAATTCGCCCCGTTTCAGCCGGCGAGCGACGTTATCGACGAAGACATGCTCCCGGACGTTGCGGTGCGCGGCGGAAACGATTTCGAACGGCGACCGTTTGGTTCGATTCCTGACTTCCCGCTCCAGGTCGTCGTAACTCCACGACGCGAGCACGCGGGCGTAGTCGAGGATCTGGCCGATGACTTCCCGGCGCGCGTCCGGGTTCCTCCAGAGTTTAAACTCGGCAAGGATGATTCTCCCGGTGGGCGTCAGAAACAAAGCATCGGCCGATCCGGCCCGCGTGCCGAGTTCCATGCAAACCGGAACTGGATCGCCGTACGCTGGATCGATCTCACCGAGCGGCAGGATGTCGGCGTGGCGGAACAGGACTTCTTGCAGGCGGCCCTCGTCGAACAGACCTTCGCCTCCGGTAGACCCAACCGGAATGTGCTGCCAAGTAGTTTCCGCGGTGAGGTCTTCGTTCAACTGAACGAGGTTTCCGTACATCTCGCACCCTTCCGTGTACAGTTCTGAGGAGCAAGGCGGACTTGGCAGAGTCCGATCCTGGATCGGGATGCAAGATAGCGGAAACTCATGGAGCTCCCCACCGACCGCATCTCGTCGCGACCAGGCGGGCTAGCGGAGCGACGGGACCCCCCGTAGAGTCTCGCGCATGGATCTCAAGCTGAAGGGGAAAGTTGCGGTCGTCACCGGCGGGAGCCGGGGGATCGGCCTCTACATCGCGCGGGCGCTGGGGGCGGAAGGCGCGCGGCTGGCGCTGTGTGCGCGCAACCGGGAGCCGCTCGAAGAAGCGGCCGAATCGCTGCGGGCGGACGGCGTCGCGGATGTCGTCACGGTGGCCTGCGACATCGCCGAGGAAGGCGGTGCGGCGCAGCTCGTCGAGGCGGCGGTCGACCGCTACGGGGCGCTGGACGTGCTCGTGAACAACGTCGGGGGCAACCGGCGCGGGAAGTTCGAGGAGACGAGTGACGAGGACTGGCTGGACATCCTCCAACTCAACGTCCTGTCGGGCTTCCGGGCCAGCCGGCTGGCGATCCCGCACATGCGGGCGGCGGGCGGGGGGTCGATCGTCTTCGTGTCGTCGGTCTTCGGACGCGAGAAGGGCGGTCCCGGACTCTCGATCTACAACACCACGAAGACGGCGCTGATTTCGGCCGCCGGGATCATGGCGCTGGAACTCGCCAAGGACGGCATCCGCGTGAACTGCGTCGCGCCCGGCTCTATCCAGTTCCCCGGCGGGAGCTGGGACAAGCGCGTGAAGTCGGACCCGGAGGGGATGCGGAAGTTCGTGGAGGCGAACCTGCCGCTGGGGCGGTTCGGGCGGGCCGACGAGGTGGCGGATGTCGTGACGTTCCTGGCCTCCGAGCGCGCCAGCCTGGTCACCGGAGCCTGCATCGCCGTGGATGGCTCACAGGGCCGCTCGCTCGTCTGACCGGAGCCGCCTGAACCCCGGCGTCGCGCCCGTTCAGGTTGAGGCGACGCCCATTTGATCCCAAGTTGATCCTTGCCCGGAGGTTGGTGCGGAAACGGCACGCGGCCGTCGCGTCGCCGCCGCACGGAAACCTCGACGGGAGCTCGAACGATGGGATTGGACGTGGCCGGAATCATCACCCTGATGCTGACCATCATCAGCGTGGGCGCGGCGGTCGGCGCTTTCACCCACGCCGCCATCCGCAAGCTCAGCGGCGAGATGAAGGAAATGCGCGGCGAGATGAATGGATTCCGAGCCGAGTTGGGCGGCGTCCAGGAAAGTTCGCGCGGCGAGATGAAGGGCCTCCAGGAAGGGCTTCGAGGCGAGATGAAGGGCCTCCAGGAAGGGCTTCGAGGCGAGATGAAGGGCCTCGAGGAAGGGCTTCGCGGCGAGATGAAGGGCCTCGAGGAACGGCTGCGGGGTGAGATACGCGGCGTGCGCGATGAGCTGCGGGGTGAGATACACGGCGTGCGCGATGAGCTCCGGGGCGAGATACAGGCCGTGCGCAACGAGCTTCGGAGCGAGGTACGGGGCGCCCGCGACGATCTCCGGGCCGAAATCGCGGAAGTGCGCACCGAACTCCGCGGGGTCGAGGGTCGGCAGACCGGTCGTGTGACCCGCCTTGAGGACAAGGTGTTCGGAGTCCCACTTCAGGACCCCGCCGCCGGCCCGGCCTGACACGGCCGCCGGAGTTGCGGCCCGGGCCTTCGCCGCGGGCGGCTGCTAGCTGCTAGGCGAAGCGGACGAGTTTCACGTCGAGGTCGCGGGTCGTTTCCCCCGGGGCCCTCCACTGGATGAGGATGGGGCTCTGGTAGGTGCCCCACGGGATCTCGCCGTTCCCATCCCCGTCGCGGTCGATCACGGGAAGGCTGATCTCCCGCCTGAGGCCCTGGAAGCGGCGCACCGGAAGCGCCACCGCCCGGTTCAGCACCCGCGCGATCACGGATTCGTCCACGCCGATCCGTTCCAGGACCCGATTCATGATGTGGACGGCCTCCACCGTGGCGGTGTCGAGGACGGGGCCGGGAGAGGTTCGCAGCACGGTCGTGCCCATTCTGGCGACGTTCAGCGCTTTCCCGGACAGCCGCAGCGCCTTCCCCGGCAGCCGCAGCGCCTTGCCCGGAAGTGACAGCGGCGTTCGCAGGATCTCCCGGCCCTGATCGGCCATGAATCGCAAGGGGCTGAGAAGCGCGCCGCGAAGATCCTGCGTCATCAACAGGGGCTCGAACTCGTTGACCGTCAGGCTGGCGTTGGTCTCCTGCGGCGCCAGCGAGACATCCAGTCGCCCGAAGGAGACGCCGTGTTCCTCGACCAGGTCCTGTAGCCGATCCACGAACCCGGCCTCCGGTTCCCTGAGGTCGATGGCATCGATGGCCCGCGTCGAGGCTTTGACGCTCAACTGCGTTTGGGCCACGACTTCCTCCGAACCGTATCCCACGACCGTCGTCCGCCTGTTGCGGGTGCCCCCCCTGTGGACGCCATCGAGATCGACGAACCAGACCGGTCGCCCTTCTTTGTTGTCGTACGAGGTGGCGCTCTGGAGCCCGGCGCCGATGAACGTCAGGTGCGAGTCCGCGTTCTCCGGCTCCGTGGCCTTCTGCTCCTCCGACAGCTCGGTCCGCAGCTCGAGTTCATCGTGCTCGTATCCCGCGTTGGGCGGAAAAATCTCGAGGAAGACCTTGATGTATTCCCGCAGCCTGGTCCGGTCGTTGTCGAGCCGCTGCGCGAGCCGCTGGTCCAGGTATCCCGCCGTCGTATGGTGCGAGACATAAAGCGCCTTCGGATAGCGGGCGAACTCGGACCCGAACTCCTCGGCCAGCTTCGCGCGCACGTCGATGAAGTCCGTGCGGGACGCGGGCCTGATCCCGAGCGTGGCCTTGAACGGTGGATCCGATGACACGCCTACGACACCTCCTCCTCGAGCTGTCTCGCTGTCCAGCCGGCGCCTACGGCCGCCAGAGCCACCCGTGGCGGTCTTCTATCCGCCCCGTCTGTATCCCGTGAAGCTCCGCCTTGAGCCGTGCGGCAAGGGAGTCGGGACGCTGCGGAAGCAGGACATCCGTCCCGTCGAGGCCGAGGCGGTCGATGGGCTGGACCGTGGCGGCCGTTCCCGAGCCGAACGCTTCGTCCAGGGTGCCGGCGGCGTGCGCCTCCAGGAGTTCGTCCACCGCGATCCGGCGCACCTCGCACGGGATCCCGAAGTCCTCGCACAGCCGGATCAGGGAGTCGCGCGTGACGCCCGGGAGGATCGTCCCCTCCAGCGGAGGCGTGATCGCGGTCCCGTCGATGACGAACCACATGTTCATGACCCCGCACTCCTCGACGTACCGGCCCTCGTGGCCGTCGAGCCAGATCACGTTGTCGTACCCCTGCTCCTGCGCCTGCTGGGAGGCCAGCATCGTCGGCCCGTAGTTGGCCGCGGGCTTGTGGCCGCCGGTACCGCCGGGGAAGGCCCGCACGAACTTGCGCGTCGTCACGAGGCTGACCGTTTCCGATCCGGTGAAATAGAGCCCGACGGGCGCGGTCATCAGGACGTACCGGAACGAGCGGCCCGACACGACGCTGAGCGTCGGATCCGTGCTGAAGTAGCTGGGGCGGATGTAGAGCGCGCCCTGTTCGGCGGTAGGCAGCCAGCCGCGGTCCACGTCGAGCAGTTCCCGCATCGCGTCGAAGAACAGATCCTTCGGGAGTTCCGGCATCACGAACCGGGTCGCCGTGCGGTTGAACCGCTTCTGGTTCATGTCCGGCCGGAAGACCGCCAGGTCCCCCTCGGGGGTCATGTGCGCCTTGAACCCCTCGAACATCGAGACGGCGTACTGCAGCCCCTTCGAACTCGGGTAGATCGGCATCGGGCCGTAGGGCCGGATCTCCGCGTCGGTCCATTCGCCATCGATGTTGTCGGCCACGAACATGTGGTCCGACCAGATCGAGCCAAACGGAAGGTTGTCGAAGTCGACGGATTCGAGCCGTGAACGCTCGACGTGTCTGAGGGGAAACCTCGTGGTGATCGTCGCCATTATCTCTCGCCTGTAGTCAGTCGCATGTATCAGTCGTCGTCGGCTGCCCACCGGTTCCGCGTCATGCCCCTTGCGGAGTCCGGGATGGGCAGGATGCGACAGCCTAACGCGCACCGTCCCGCCCTGCCAACCGCTGGCGACCTCGCCGGAGCGGGCGGCTACTCGCGGGCCGAGCAAGCTGTTAGTGTCAATTTACGCAAGCTCCGCTGAAACGAGGAGGTTCCCGCATGTTCCGCCCCACCCGCCGCGCCCTCTCGATCACCACCACGCTGGCCTTTCTCGCCATCCTCGTCCCGGGGGGCGGGCTGCTGGGGCAGGCGACGGCGATCGTCGGCGCGACCCTCATCGACGGAAACGGCGGCCCTCCTCTCCCCGATGCCACCGTCGTCGTGGAAGGGGACCGCATCGCGGCCGCCGGTCCGCGCGCGGACGTCGACGTGCCGGATGGCGCGCGCGTCATCGACGGCGCCGGCAAGTTCGTCACGCCCGGCTTCGTCGACACGAACGTGCACATCTCCCTGTACGGCGGGGGAAACAAGGACCGGAAGGAGAGTTCCGTCTTCTACCGGTTGATGGGACCCGAACTCACGCTCGAGGCCGCGCAGATGCACCTCAAGTTCGGCGTCACCCACCTCCGCGACAGCTACGGCGCGCTCCCGGAACTCCAGCAGGTGCGGGACGCGATCGCCTCGGGCAAGGCCATCGGACCGCGGCTCCAGGTCGCCGGCAACATCGTCGGCTGGGGCGGGCCCTACTCGATCACCTTCGCCCTCATCCCGGAGGACGACCTCTCGCTCTACGAGGAACAGTTCTCCGACCACATCGCCCAGGGCGCGGGCGAGGATCTGATGGACCTGTATCCCGAGGAACTGCGGGTGAGGATCCGCGAGTATCTCGACAAGGGGGTGGACTTCCTCAAGTACGGGGGGACGAGTCACTGGGCGTTCCCCACGCTGATCGGGTTCTCGCCGGAGGCGCAGCGGGTGATCGTGGAGGAGACGCACGCGCGGGGCCTGATTGCGGAGACCCACTCCACGAATCCGGAGGGGCTGCGGCTCTCCGTCGAGGCGGGAATCGACCTCATCCAGCACCCCGAAGTGCTCGCGAACCGCGAGCTGTCGGACGCGCTCGTCCAGCAGATCGTGGACCGCGGCATCGTGTGCTCGATGCTCGTGAACACGATCACCGGCCCCGCCTGGGAGAACCACCTGGCGAACCGGGCGGCGGCCGAGGAACGTCTGGCCCGCGAAGCGGAGGGAGCCCGAGCGCGCGAATGGGGGCGGCTGCGGCGTCCCGTGGAGCGCGAGAAGACGAGCTACCAGATTCGCCGTGAGCAGCGGGCGCTTGGGTACGGCACGGAGATGCGCCGCCTGAACGCGAAGAAGCTGATCGACGGCGGGTGCATCACCACCCTCGGCACGGACAACTATGCGGGCGTGGCGCCGGAGTACGGACGCGCGCCCAAGCCGATCTGGCAGGAGCCCGGCATCGGGACGATCCTCGCCATCGAGGGTCTCGTCGAACTGGGGATGACGCCGGGCGAGGCGATCGTCGCCGCCACCCGCAACGGCGCCATCGCGTCGGGCGCGCTCGATGAGTTCGGCACGGTCGAAGTTGGCAAGCTCGCCGACCTCCTCGTGCTCGACGCCGACCCGCTCGCCGATATCGCGAACATCCGGAAACAGTCGGTCGTCATGGCCGCCGGCAGGATCGTCGATGTCGACGCGCTGCCGACCGACCCCGTCTACTTCAAGCGTTGAGACTTATGAACGTCCCGAAACAGGAGCGTCGGATGCTTCCCGTCTCTGGTTCTTCCCGTCCTTCCGTCCGCCGCCGCCGGTTCGCCGCCGCGGCCGCCTTTCTCCTCGCGCCCGCCGCGCTGGCCGCCCAGGAAGTCAAGCCAGCGCTGGATCACGAGGACACGTACCGCTGGAACTCCATCGGCGGCCGCACGATCTCGGCGGACGGCACCTGGCTCGCCTACGTCCTCACGCCCTGGGACGGCGACCCCACGCTCGTCATCGCGCGCAGCGACGGCTCGGCGGAACGCCGCTTCCGGGGTCGCTCGCCCTCCTTCACGCGGGACTCACGGCACCTCGCCTTCCGCGTGCCGCCGGTGAAGGCCGTGGTCGACTCGCTCCGCCTCGAAGGGAAGCGCGGGGACGACCTCCCCGGCGACTCGCTCGCCGTAATGAACCTCGCCGAAGCGTTCGCGGACGGCGCCGGAGATGACGTCGGAGTCCGGCGGGCCGGTCCCATCGACTCCTTCCGGGTCCCGGAGGACGGGGGCGCCTTCGTCGCCTACCTCCTGTCCGAGAATCCCGAGGAAGAAGAGGAGGAAGAAGAGGCCGAGGAGGCCGCGGAAGCCGCCGAGGAGGAAGAGGGGGAGGGCGAAGAGGAAGAGGAAGAGGAGCGCTCCGCGGAGTACGAGAAGCGGCACGAGAAGGAAGATGGGACGCCGTTCGTGCTCCTGAATCTCGACACGGGCGAAGAGCACAGCTTCGCCGACGTCGTCTCCTACACCGTCGCGGACGCGGGGAACGGGCTCGCGTACGTGGCCTCGACCGAGGACGAGGGCGGGGACGGGCTCCATCTCGTGGATCCCGCGAGCGGCCAGAGCGTGGAGGTGCTCGCCGGGGAGGGCCACTACGAGCAGGTCGCCTTCGACGAATCGGGTGAACGCCTCGCCTTCCTGAGCAACGTGGACGAGTGGGAGATGGACCAGCCGTCCTTCGCACTCTACCGGTCCGACGGCGGGGCGGCGGAGAAGGTGGCGGACCACGAGACGGCCGGCGTGTCCGCCGGCTGGTGGATCAGCGAGAACGGGTCCGTCTCCTTCAGCGAGGACGGGGATCGCCTCTTCTTCGGCACCGCGCCGCGTCCCGAGCCGGAGCCCGACGAGGAGATCCTCGACGCGGACCGCGTGACGCTCGACATCTGGAACTGGCGCGACCCGTACCTGCAGCCGATGCAGCTCGTGCAGGCGAACCGCGAACGCAACCGTTCGTATCTGGCGGTGGCGCACGAGGGCCGGGACGGCGTCGTGCAGTTGGGCACCGCGAGCATCCCGGACGTGTCCCGCCCCGAGAGCGGCATGAGCGACTACGTGCTCGCGACCAGCGACATGCCGCACCGCCAGAAGATCTCGTGGGACGGACGCTACGAGGACGCGTACGCGGTCGACGTTCTGACCGGCGAGCGCCGCATGATCGTGGAGGCGGTGCGCGGCTTCGGCGGCGCCAGCCTCTCGCCGGATGGGACGTACGCGTACTGGTGGGACGAGACGGATCGGGACTGGAAGGCCGCGCCGATGGACGGTTCCGGGCCGACGCGCAGCCTGACCGCGAGTCTTCCGGTCGCCTTCTACAACGAACTCGACGACCACCCGCAGGGACCGCCCCCCTATGGTGGCGCGACGTGGGTCGAAGGGGACGCCGCCATGCTCGTGTACGACCGGAACGACGTGTGGCGCGTCGATCCGAGCGGCGATGAGCCCGCCGTGCGCCTCACGCAGGGGAGGGAGGCCGACCTCCGCTACCGGGTGCAGCGCGTGGCCGAGGGTGGAGGCGGCAACTTCTTCGGGTTCGGATTCGGCGGAGGAGGCGGCGCGGGCGAGGGCATCGAGGAGGGCGACGTCCTCTTCTCCGTGTTCGACATGGGTACGAAGGCGTCCGGGTTCGCGCGCGGCCGGACGGACGAGGCGGGCCGGGTCGAGGAACTGGTCATGGACGATGTGCGCTACGCGTCGCCGACGAAGGCCGAGGACGCGGAGCGCTACGTGTGGACGCGCCAGACGTTCGTCGAGTTCCCCGACCTGTGGGTCGGCGACGCCGACTTCGGGAACGCGCGCAAGGTGAGCGACGCGAACCCGCAGCAGGCGGAGTACCGCTGGGGGAGCGCCGAACTCGTCCACTGGATGTCGAACGACCGCACGCCGCTCGACGGCATCCTGATCAAGCCGGACGGCTTCGATCCCTCGCAGCAATATCCGCTCATGGTCTACTTCTACGAGCGCATGTCCGACGGGCTGCACAGCTACCAGCCGCCCGTGCCGAACCGGGCCTCGGTCCGCTTCTCGTTCTACGCGAGCCGGGGATACGTCGTGTTCGTCCCCGACATCCCGTACGAGATCGGCTATCCAGGCGAGAGCGCGCTCGACGCCGTTGTGCCCGGCGTGCAGGCGCTCATCGCGCAGGGGTTCATCGATCCGGACCGGGTCGGCGTGCAGGGCCACTCGTGGGGCGGATACCAGATCGCCTACATGATCACGAAGACGAACGTCTTCGCCGCCGCGGAGGCGGGTGCGCCCGTGTCGAACATGACGAGCGCGTACGGCGGCATCCGCTGGCAGAGCGGGATGAGCCGCATGTTCCAGTACGAGCGCACGCAGAGCCGCATCGGCGGCACTCTGTGGGACGAGCGCGACCGCTACGTCCACAACTCACCCGTCTTCTTCGCGGACAAGATCCGGACGCCGCTCCTCATGCTCCACAACGACGAGGACGGCGCGGTGCCGTGGTACCAGGGGATCGAGATGTTCGTCGCCATGCGCCGGCTGGAGCTGCCCGTGTTCATGCTGAACTACAACGGCGAGGGACACGGGCTCGGACGACAGGCGAACCAGGAGGACTGGGCGATCCGCATGCAGCAGTTCTTCGACCACTACCTGATCGATGCCCCGGCCCCGCGCTGGATGGAGGAAGGCGTCCCGGCCGTCGTGAAGGGCCGTGACCTCGGCCTCGAACTCATCGGCAAGCCGGTCTCCGAACAGGGCGGGGTTTCCAGCGAGCGCGGCGGCCGCTAGCCCCGGGCGCTTGGTGCGCGCGTGATGCGGTTGCGGTTTCCGCACCCGCTGACGCTGCTCACGGTCGCGATCCTGGCGGCCGCGGCGCTGTCGTACGTCCTGCCGGCGGGGGAGTACGACCGGCGGGACGATCCGGTGACGGGGCGCAGTGTCGTGGTGCCCGGGACCTTCCACGAGGTCGAAGCCAACCGGATCGGCGCCTTCGAGGCGATTGTCGCGATCCCGCGGGGGATGGCGGATCGCGCCGATGTTGTGTTCCTCATCTTTCTCATCGGCGGGGCGTTTGCCGTGTTCGATGCGACGGGGGCGCTCCGGCGGGGCGTGACCTGGCTCGTCCGGGGGCTCGAGGGCCGCGAGATCCTCGCGATCCCCGTCGTCTGTCTCGCCTTCGCGGCGGGCGGCGTGACGGAGAACATGCAGGAGGAGATCATCCCCCTCGTGCCCGCGCTCATGCTGCTCACGAAGCGGCTCGGCTACTCTCCGATGGTCGGGGTGGCCGTGAGCGCGGGCTCCGCGTTCGTGGGGTCGGCCTTCAGTCCCATCAACCCGTTTCAGGTCCTGATCGCCCAGCAGGTGGCGGAGGTGCCGCCGCTTTCGGGCAGCCTCTTCCGGATCGCTTTCCTCGCCATCGCCCTCGGTCTCTGGATCTGGTGGACGATGCGCTACGCCGCCCGCACCCGCGTCCCTCCGGAAGACGCGGACGCCTCCGAACCGGACACCGCGTTCGGATGGAGGGACGGGACCATCTTCGCCATCGTCGTCGCCACCTTCGGCATCCTCGTGTGGGGACTGGTCGGGCTGAAGTGGGACTTCGACCACATGTCGGCGCTCTTCTTCATCATGGGGATCGTGGTGGGGATCATCGGGCGGCTCGGCGTGACGGGGACGGCGAAGGCCTACGCGGAAGGCTTCCGGTCGATGGGGTACGCGGCGCTCCTCATCGGCTTCGCGCACGCGATCTACGTGGTCATGGTGGACGGGCGCATCATCGACACGATCGTGCGCGGGCTGTTCATCCCGCTCGCCGACCTGCCGCTCGCGCTTTCGGCCATCGGCATGTCGGCCGCGCAGGGGGTGCTGCACTTCGCCGTGCCCAGCGTGAGCGGCCAGGCGGTGCTGACGCTGCCGGTCCTCGTCCCGCTCTCGGACCTGCTCGGGCTCTCGCGGCAGATCACGATCCTCGCCTACCAGTACGGGGCGGGGCTGTGCGAACTCATCACGCCCACCAACGGCGCCCTGATGGCGATCCTGGCCGCGAGCGGCGTCCGCTACGAGTCGTGGCTGCGCTTCGTGATCCCGCGCTACCTCATGCTCATGGCGCTCGGAGCGGTCGCCCTCGTCATCGCCCTCGCCATCGGCTACAGCTGAACCCCGCCGCGTTCCCGCGGGAACGTCCGAGTCAGAAGTTCTTGCGATCGACCGAACAGGCCGGTGAAGTCCCGAGCCACCCTGTCGCCCAGCCGGCGGGGCCGGCGGTGGTCCAGGCGTCGCGCGCCAGCCAGTCCATCGCGGGCTCCCCGATCGGCGCGCCCGGCGGGGCGTTCGGCGTCCCCGGCATCGCGTAGGGCGCCGACGGCTTCTCGAGGAAGCGCTCGATGTCGCGGTCGACTAGTTGCACGAAGGCCGCGTCCCTTTCCGGTGGGGGATTCGCCGCCATCTCGGCCCTCAGGTCCACCAGCTTCCGGGTCGCAAGGGCCCGCACATGCGGCATGGAGGCCCCATCGGCGAGCACCATGATCCGGTCCACGAGCACGCGGTAGGCCGCGAGCCGCAGTTCGGTGCGATAAAGCGTCTCGTTCGGCTCCGGGCGCACGGCGTCGACGAGCGCCGTCAGCACTTCCTTAAGCCCCGGGAGCGTCGGGTCGAGCGCGTGTTGCTGCACGAGCCGCGCGGCCCGCGACGGTTCGAGGACGCGTGACAACGTGTGGTCCGCCGCCACCACCGCCGGGGTGACCGCATCGAAGGCCGGCCCGGTGTAGCGCGGGAAGGTCTCGCGCGTGCGGCCGAACCCCGGCGGCCGGGGCGGCAGCAGTTCCAGCACGCCCGCGGGGATCTCCAGCTCCGCCGGCCGCATCGTCCGGGCCAGCGCGCCGAGCGCTGCCCGCTGTGCCTCGCCGGCGACGCGCTTCACGGGCGTCCGCCCGTCCCCTCGGAATGCGTAGACGTACTCCAGCCCCCCGAGCAGCGAGGCGGCGGCGTCCACCTGGTAGCGGTGGTGCATGTACAGCGGGACAAGCGCCTCCTCGACCGTCACGATCGGTCGTCCCGAGCGGATCGCGCCCTCACCGAAGCGGTCCAGCGCGTGCCGCCGCACGTCCATCATCCGCTCGAGTTCCGCGGCCGCGTCGACCCCGTTCGACCACTGGTCGGCGCGCGCGTGGATGTTGATGTCCTGGTTCGTGAAGTAGATGAGGTCCTCGTCCCAGGCTTCGTCGAGGATCCGCTGCAGTTCCGCGGCTTCGTCCGTCCCCTCCGGGAAGTCCGAATACCCGTACACGATGGCGACCTTGTCCCACTCTCCGATGTCCACGTCGTAGACCTCGGAATAGTCGAGCCGTCCGTCGTCGCCCAGCGTCACGAGTGGGTGCGGGTAGTCCAGAACCGAGATCCGGCCGCGGCTGCTGTCGTAGTAGTTGTGGCCGAGGCCGAGCGTGTGTCCGACCTCGTGCGCCGACAGCTGCCGGATCCGGGCCAGCGCCCACTCCGCCAGATCCGGCGGCACTTCGTCGCCGTTGGCGTAGGGCGAGAGGAGACCCTCGGCGATCAGGTAGTCCTGCCGCCACCGGAGCGAGCCGAGCGTCACCACCCCCTTCAGGATCTCGCCCGTGCGCGGGTCCGTGACGGAGCCGCCCGTGCTCCAGCCGCGCGTCGAGCGGTGCACCCAGTTGATCACGTTGTAGCGCACGTCGTGCGAACTCACGCCGTCCGGCAGCATCTCCACCCGGAACCCGTCCCGGAAGCCCGCCGCCTCGAACGCCTGGTTCCACCAGCGGGCGCCGTCGAGCAGCGCGGTCCGGATCGGCTCCGGCGCCCCCGGATCCAGGTAGTAGACGATCGGCTCGACCGCCTCGCTCATGGCCGCCGACGGGTCCCGCTTCTCAAGCCGGTGCCGGCGGATGAACCGCTGCCGCATGTCCTCTCCCAGCGGCGCCGAGTAGTCCGCGAAGCTCATGGCCCCGTAGCCGGCCCTCGGATCGAACGCCCGCGGCGTGTACTCCCCCAGCTCCGGCAGTTGCACGAAGGAGTGATGGAGACGGATTGTCGCCGCCTCGCCGGTCGAGGCCACGTTCCCGACCCCTTCGAACGCGCCGCTCCCACCTCCGAATCCGCCGAACCCGCCGCCCCCACCTCCCGGCTGGCGGACGAAGGTGAGCGACGCTTCGATCTCCGTGTTCTCCGGGAACCCCATCGTCATCGGCAGGTGCACGGCGCTCCGGCTCGCGTCGAACCGGTATGTCCCCGGCCGCAGCCGCTGCGCCCAGTTGATCATGTCCCGGACCACGAAGTCCGTCGCGTCGACGAGCACGCGCCCGTCCGTCTCCGCCGCCGCCGTGAAGCCCCACAGCGTGGAGGGGGCGAACGCGTCCGTGACCGCCTGCACCTCGCGCGGGTTCGTGCTGCTCGCCCGGAAGTCGAGGTTCGGCTGGATCATCAGCACCTTCGGCCCCACGCGGTGGAAGCGCACGAGGCGGGAGCCCGAGAGCGCCCCGCGGTCGAGCCCGATGTCGTTCGACCCCAGCCCCGAGGCGAGCCCCGTCATGTGGAGGATGTCCGTGTCCCAGCGCGAGATCTCGAGCCACAGCTTGCCGCTCGACGCTTCCCAGTACATGGGGATGAAGCCGTCGATGGCCCGCATCGAGGCGGTTTTGTCCGCGATCGAGGGGAGTTCGCCTCCGGAGTCCTGCGCGACCGCCGCCGCGGGGATCAGGACGAGAAGAAGCGCGATAAGACGCATTCGAAAACGGGTCAGCGAGTACACAGACGCCTCCTGCCGACAGGAACTGACTCCCCCGGGGTGCCGGGGAAAGGGCCTACACATTACAACGGCGGACGGCTACCGGTCGATTGCCGCGGTCACTTCGCCGATGATGTCCGACATGTAGGCGCCGTGGTCGGCGGGACTCGGCCCCAGCCGGACGATCACCAGATCCCGGGACGGGATGATGGCCGTGTACTGTCCCATGGCCCCCGCCGCCCAGTACGCGTCTTCCGGGGCCCCCGGAAACGCTCCGCCGCGATTCACCCAGAACAGCCCGCCGTAGTTGAGGAGTTCCGCGCCGGGAGCCGGCGTGCTCACGAAATCCACCCAACCCTCCGGGAGGATGCGGTCGGACCCGCCATCGGGCGTCGGCCATACGCCGTCCCACAGGTGGAGGAGCCCGAACCTCGCCCAGTCCCAGGCGCTCCCGTAGTCGTATCCCGTGATGATGAAGTTCCCCCACGCGTCCGTCTCGAGGACGTAGTCCCGCGCCCCGATGCGGTCGAACAGGATGCGCTGGGGATAGGTGAGCCAGTCCTCCCCGCGCGCCTCGACGGCCTGCCGCACGATGCGCGTCGCCGTGAGGGGGTCGGAGTTTCGGTAGCGGAAGATCGCGCCCGGCAGCGTGTCCATCGGCTGGTCGATCGCGTGCTCGAACACGTCGATCCCCTCGAAGTAGATCCGTGAGTGTTCGTGGGCGTGCGTCCAGCGGAGGACGGGGTCCGAGCCCAGGTTCAGGAAATCCAGCCCCGAACTCATGTTCAGCAGGTCGCGGAGGCGGATCTCCCGGCGCGGATCGTCCGCTCCCTGCCATTCGGGCACGGGCGCGGGGTCGTCGAGTCCCGCCTCGAGATGCCCGGCCTCGATCGCCGCGCCGACGAGGGCGCTCGCGATGCTCTTCCCCTGCGACCACGAGATCTGCGGCGTGTTACGCGTGAAGCCCGGCGCGTAGCGCTCGGCGAGAATCCGCCCGGCGTAGATGACGACGAGCGCCCGGGTGTTGTGCTCCGTCTGCGTCATCGCCCAGTCGAGGGCCGCTGCGAGCCCCGCCACGTCGACCTCCGCCGGCGGCGGGTCGTGGTAGGCGCCCACGTCGCCCGTAGGCCACGCGGTCGCCTCGGGATCCGGGCTCAGGCGCTCGACGACCGTCGGCTCGAACGTCACATCCTCGAACCCGGCCGGAAGGAGCGTGCAACCCTGGTCGCCGTTGTACTCCGCGTACTGCGTCGGGACTCCGTTTCCCGAGACGGAGGCCGTGCGCGTCTCGAAGTCCACGGCGTACTCGAAGTCCTCCTGCCAGTCGAAGCGGTCGAAGGGCCGGATGTCCTGCGTCACGACCTCCTCGACGGACCGCTCGTAGTCCCGGCCCACGACGAAGACGCCGGCGCAGAGGTGGTGCGCCGCCATCCCGGCCACGTGTCCCCGGATGTGGGCCTCGTCCTCTTCTTCCGTTTCGATCCGCGCGTCCGGCTCCGGCGCGCAGCCCGGCAGCAGCAGCGCGGCCGCCGCCGCAATCGGACGCCAGTGCCGGCGCCGAAGCCCCATGCGAGCGCTCATGCGAACCCCCATTCCGGAGAGAGGGACCGGACTACCGGTCGATCGCCGCCGTCACCTCTCCGATGATGTCCGACAGATATGCACCGGTGTCACCGGGGCTCGGGCCGAGCCGGACGATCACGAGATCCCGGGACGGGATGATGGCCGTGTACTGTCCCATGAATCCTGCGGCCCAGTATGCGTCCTCCGGGGCGCGCGGAAGCGAGCCGCCACGATTGAGCCAGAACAGCCCGCCGTACTGCAGCGCTTCGGCGCCCGGAGCGGGCGTGCTGACGAATTCCGCCCAGCCCTCGGGCAGGATGCGGTCGCTTCCGCCATCGGGCGTCGGCCACACGCCATCCCACAGGTGGAGGAGGCCGAACCGGGCCCAGTCCCACGCGCTCCCGTAGTCGTAGCCGGTGACGATGAAGTTGCCCCAGGCGTCCGTCTCGAGGACGTAGTTCCGGGCTCCGATGCGGTCGAACAGGATGCGCTGGGGATACGTGAGCCAATCCTCGCCCCGTGCCTCGACCGCCTCCCGCACGATGTGGTTGGCGGTGAGCGGGTCGGAGTTCCGGTAGCGGAAGATCGCGCCCGGCAGCGTGTCCATCGGCTGGTCGATCGCGTGCTCGAACACGTCGATCCCCTCGAAGTAGATCCGGAAGTGTTCGTTCGCGTGCGTCCACGACAGCGAGTCCGTCAGGCCGAGGTTCAGGAAGTCGAGGCCCGAACTCATGTTCAGGATGTCCCGGATCCGGATCTCCCGGCGCGGGTCGCCCTCCCCGTGCCATTCGGGGACGGGCACCGGGTCGTCGAGTCCGGCGTCGAGGTGACCGGCCTGGATCGCCGCGCCGACGAGCGCGCTCGCGATGCTCTTCCCCTGGGACCACGAGATCTGCGGCGTGTTGCGCGTGAAGCCGGGCGCGTAGCGCTCGCCGAGGATCTTTCCCGCGTAGATGACGACGAGCGCGCGCGTGTTGTGCTCGGTCTGGGCCATCGTCCAGTCGAGGGCCGCCTCGAGCGCCTCCATGTCGACCTCCGGCGGCGGCGGGTCGTGATACGCGCCGACGTCACCGGTCGGCCAGGCCGTCACCGCCGGGTCCGGACCGAGCCGCTCGACAACCTGCGGCTCGTACGTCACGTCCTCGAGGTCGGCCGGCAGGATCGTGCACCCCTGGTCTCCGTTGTACTCGGCAGAGCGCGTGCCGAAGTCCTCTCCGGAGATGGAGGCGGTGCGCGTCTCGAAGTTCACGTCGTACTGGAAGTCGTCCTGCCAGTTGAACAGTTCGAAACGCCGGATGTCCTGCGCCACGACCTCCTCGACGGAACGTTCGTAGTCGCGCCCCACGACGAAGACCCCCGAGCAGATGTGGTGCGCGGCCATCCCCGCGATGTGCGAGCGTTCGTGGGCTGCCTCGTCTTCCTCGGGCACGGTGCGCGTTTCCCCGCACCCGGCAACGCACGCCGCGACCAGCAGGATGCCGCCTGCCGCCGCCCGGATGCGGAACCTGTGACGGATTCCCGGCTGAGCCTTCATGCGAAACCCCCATTCGTTCCTGGCCGGCGGCCCTCGCGGGCCGGCAGCCCGTGGCAAAGCACCACTGCGTAGCTGAGTGCATCCGAAGCGTCCGGCGCAAGGGCTATAACGTTTCCGGCGGGATCCGTGTCGTTTCAAACGAGAAGGCCGTTCGCCACGCGGACGGGAAACAGGCGATGGAATCAGGTGATGGAATCAGGCAGGAAAGAGAGGATATCCATGAGAAAATCGATCGGAGCATTCGCTCTCGTAATGGTCGCACTCGCCGCTGCGGCGCCGCTCGAGGCGCAGGCTCAGCGGGGAGCCCGCGGCTTCGGCATGAGCCTCGACGACCAGATGACGGCCCTCACGGAACGGCTCGCGCTGGAGGAGGAGCAGGTCGTAAAGGTCCGTGAGATCCTTGAGACCCAGGCGGAGAGCCGGCGCGAGCGTCTCCAGGCCGCGCGCGGGTCGGGGGACCGGAACGCGATGATGCAACTCATGCAGGAACTCCAGCAGGAGACGGAGACCAGGCTCGCCGAAGTGCTGAGCGACGAGCAGATGGAGAAGTACCGGGAATACGTGGCCGAGCTGCAGCAGCGACGCCGGCCTCCGCTCTCACTCTGACCGCGCGGGGCGACTACCTCGAGGCCGGTGCCCGCACGGTTGCCGGCCTCGGGCCGCCCTTCGGCGCCCTTCCCCGCTGTACGAGCACGACCCCCGCCACGATGATCACGGTGCCCGCCAGCATCGGCAGCGTGAACGCCTCGTCCGCCAGCCACCAGCCCAGAAAGAGCGCCACGACCGGGTTCACGTACGCGTAGGTGCCCGCTGCCGCCGGCCGCACGGTGCGCAGAAGCCACATGTAGGCCGAAAAGGCCACGATCGACCCCATGGCGGCCAGGTAGATCAGCGACAGCCATGACCGCAGGGACACGTCGCCGAGCGACAGGCGGCCGAACTCTCCCGTCGCCAGTCCGATCAGCACGAGGATCAGGCCACCGGCGGCCATCGTGAGCGCCGTGCCGTAAAGCGGCGGCTGCGGCAGCGCGGCCCGCCGGTTGTACATGGAGCCGATGGCCCAGCTGACGGACGCCCCCACGACGACGAGGGCCCCCGCCACCACCTGGTTCGCGCTCGCCCCGCGGATCCCAATGTCCGCCCCGGAACTGCTCACGAGGAGGACGACGCCGCCCAGGCCCAGGATGAGCCCCGCGACTTCGAGCGGACTCGTCGTCTCGCGGTCCGGCCCCAGGCGCGCGATCGCGACCAGCCACAGCGGCACCGTGGCCACGAGCAGGGCCGTGAGCCCCGAGGGTACGTACTGCGCCGCCCAGCACACGAGTCCGTTGCCGCCCACGACCATGAACACGCCCGAGATGGTGGCGGCCTTCCATTCGGAAGGCTTCGGGACCGGTGCGCCCCGACGGCGGGACACGACGGCGAGAATCACGCCCGCCGCCAGGAAGCGCGTGCCCCCGAGGAGGAAGGGAGGGATCGTCTCGACGCCGAAGCGGATCGCCAGGTAGGTCGACCCCCACACCAGGTACACCGCGGCGAACGCCAGCAGCAGATCTCGGGTGGAAGCCGCGGGCGCGGCGGATGTGGGGGGCGCAATCAAGGGCGGGTCCGTCGGTCGTCTGTGCGTCGATTGTCGCTCCGTCGATCGCGGGCGCGCGTGACGGCGTAGATGATGAGGCCGACGGCGATGAGCCCCAGTCCCAGCCCGGCCTCGAGCGGCCGGTCGCGCAGGATGTAGGCCAGCGTCCACCCTGTCACGGCCAGGAAGATGAGCGGCGTCACGGGGTAGCCCCAGGCTCGGTACGGTTCGTCCGCCTCGGATCCACCGACTCCGTCCGCCCGCCCGTCCGCGCCCCGACCCGACGTCCGGCCTGACGTCCGGCCCGACGCCTGCCGCCGGCGCAGGAGAAACACGCCGCCCGCCGCCAGGAACGTGTTGAGGCCCATCGTGAAGCCCGAAAAGACGAGGATCGTCTCGAACGATTCCGTGAGGATGAACAGGAGGCTGATCGCGGCCTGCGTGAAGATGGCCACGCCGGGCGTCCCGCGAGCGTTGATGGAACTCAGGAACCGGAAGGTCGGATAGTCCTCGCCGATCGCATGCAGCACGCGCGGACCCGCGAGCACCATGGCGCTCACCGTGGAGACGAGGAGGAGCGCGAGCGTGATCCCCATCAGGTCGGCCCCCACCGGTCCGAAGATGTACCCCGCCGCGATGTATCCCACCTCGAGCCGTCCCACCATCTCCTCTACGGGGGCGGCGCGCAGGAAGACGTAGTTGAGTCCGACGTAGAGTCCCATCACGAGCAGCGTCCCCGCCGCCAGTGCGCGGGGGAGCGTCCGCCGCGGGTCCCGGAGTTCGCCCGTCACGTAGGTCGCGGCGTTCCAGCCCGAATACGAGTACGACACGAAGATGAGCGACACGGCGAACCCGGCGGAGAACACACTCGAAACGCCGCCCGCCGAGGGGAGCACACCGACTTCCCGGGGTTCCGCGACGAGGAACAGCCCGGCTGCGACGAACGCGAGGATCAGGACCACCTTGGCCGTCGTCGACCAGCGCTGAAAGCCGCCCGAGGTGCGGTGGGTGCGCCCATGGACGACCGAGAGCAGCACGACGAGCCCGACGGCGAGCCACCGCGCGGGCAGTGCCGGAAAGACGGACGACAGGTACGTCCCGAACGTGATCGCGGCCAGCGCCGTGGGAGCCGCGAACCCGATCGTGGCCGAGATCCAGCCCGAGACGAAGCCGGCTGCCGGGTGGTAGATGTGCGAGAGGAAGGTGTATTCGCCGCCCGAGCGCCGGATCGTCGACCCCAGCTCGGCGTAGGTGAGGGCGCCGCACACGGCCGCGACGCCGCCCACGACCCACAGCATGAGCAGGGCGAACCCGGATCTCAGAGACTCGAGCTGGAAGCCGAGGCTCGTGAAGACGCCGGTCCCGATCATGTTGGCGACGACGACCGCCGCCGCCGTGTGGAGGCCGAACCCGGCCCTGGGATTCTTCAGGGGATGGGCTCGGCCAGGCCCGCCTCGCTCACCAGCAGGAGGAGGTTCGCCTGGATCCCGCGGTGGCCGTCACGGTTGATCCACCATTCGCCGGGCGAGTGGGCCCCGCTCCCGATGCCCCCGCTCCCGATCGTCACCGCGGGGATCCCCAGGGAGATCGGGATGTTCGAGTCCGTCGACGAACGGGTCAGCGCGGGCACCGCCCCGAACAGGGGCATGACCGCGATGGCCCGCTCGACCAGGGGATGGTCGTCCGCGACCTCTCCCGAGGGACGGTCCCCGATCTGGTCCAGCTCCAGTTCGATCTCCGGCCCGGCCCGCCGCAGGGAGTTCTCCTCCTCCAGCGCCCGGCGCATCGCGTTCCGGAAGGCGGCGTCGATGCGCGCGAGGCTCTCCTCGCTCTCGGAGCGCATGTCCACCTCCATCCACGTCTCGAACGGAATCGAGTTGACGGAGGTCCCGCCGCCGAGCCGCCCCACGTTGTAGCTCGTGCGCGGCCCCGATCGCGTGAGGGTGTCGGCCACATCCTGGAAGTGACGGATCCCGCGGCCCAGCGCATGGGCGGGGCTGGCCATCCCGAACGCGCCCCAGGAGTGCCCGCCGGGCCCCCGGAACGTCACGCGGAAACGATGGGAACCGAGCCCCTTGTTCACGATGCGACCCAGCCCGGTGCCGTCGATGTCGATCCAGGTGTGGATGGGGTCCGCGCCTTCGCGAAACAGGTACTTCATCCCGCGCAGGTCGCCGAGCCCCTCCTCCCCGACGGTCCCGATGAACCGCACGTCCGCCTCCGTCTCGATGCCGGCGGCCTCGAGCGCCCGCAGCACGGTGAGGACCGCGATGAGGCCGCGCGTGTCGTCGCCGATGCCGGGGGCGAAGAGCGTGTCCCCGCGCTGCGTGACCGTCACGTCGACGTCCGCCGGGAACACCGTGTCCAGGTGTCCCGACAGCGCGACGGTCCGCCGCTCCCCCTCCGGCGTCGCTCCCCGCGCGCCGCCCCGGCCGTACCGGATCGCGACCGCGTTGCCCTCCTCGTCGATGAACACGGAGTCCGCGCCGGCCTCCCGGAGCCACTCCGCGTAGACCCGGCCGCGCTCGTCCTCCATGAAGGGGGGCGCCGCGACTTCCGTGAGTTCGATGAGTTCGCGGATCGTCCTCGGCTCGAGTTCCTCGATGATCCGGAAGGCGCTCCGCACCGCGGGATGCTCGGCGAGGCGCCGCACGTCGTCACCCGGCGCCTGGGCCGTCGCCACAGCCGGGATGCCCCCGACGATGGCCATGCCGAAGAGGGCGGAGACGATGAATCCACTGACGGTCCGGGCATATCGTGCGTACATGGCGGCTGAGTCTCCTCGAATCGGATCTCTTCGGCGGTCGTCGTCGGCCGCCAGGGGCACAGGAATGCCGCTCTCTGGCGGGAGTCGGCTCGTGAAGAATACCGTTTCCGAACACATGTCGAAAACGCGGTCTCACTGCGGGCCGACGGCTGAGAGAGATGTCGAGGTGAAGTTCAAGGCGACAGAGTCGATCGCGCGGCCGCTGCTGGCCGGGCTTGCGCTCGTCGGTGTGGGCTGCGGAGGCGCCGTGGAGCCGCCGCTGTCGGCGACGTGCGGCGACGCGCCTCTCACGGTCGCGTTCTACGCATTCTTCGCCCCGGTCAGCTACAGCGCGGACGAGGACCCGCACTCGCCCGGGTTCAGTCGGCACATGGGCTACGAGGCCGACCTCCTCAGCGCGCTCGAGGCCATGCCCGGTACCGGACTCTCCTTCGTGCGCCGCCCGATCGCCGACTGGCCCGGAATCTGGCTTCTGCCCGCGACGCCGGACTTCGACATGGCCGGCGGCGGCATCACGATTCTCGAGTCGCGGACGGTCGACGATTCCGGCGCCCCGGCGGTTGCGTTCACGTCCGGCCACATCGCGTTCCGCCAGTCGCTCCTGGTGCGAAACGAGGATGCCGCACGGCTCTCCTCCTACGACGCGCTCACGAGCGCGGTGCGCGTGGGCGTCCTTCCGGGGACAACGGGAGAAGCACGGCTGCTCCAGATCACGGGAATCGTGGACGGTTCCGGCGTGCTCCGGGCGGGGACGCGCGTGGAGACGCCGGCCGGCACGGTGGTCGCGGATGGTACGGCGGCGTTTACGATCACGGCCGCCATGGCATCGCCCGTCCTCGGGGGCCGAACCCGCCTTCACCCCGCATCCGGCGACATGCCGCAGGTGGTGTACCTCGGCCGGGAGTCCGGCGACCAGGAATTGTTCGACGCCCTGCACGATGGACGCATCGACGCCGTGGCCCAAGGGGAAATCGGAAGCGGCGAGGCCGCGCACAGGTCGGGCGGAGCGTTCACCGTCGCCGCCCGGGATTCTCTCGCCGAGTTCGGGGGCTTCGCGCTGGATGCGGACGACCGCGATCTGTTGACCTGCATCGACGACCGAATCAACTGGCTGACCGACGAACGCCGCACAGGCTTTGCGGAATGGCGCGCCGACCCGTCCGTCTTCCGGCAGCGGGCCGCACTCTGGCCCGGCGGCGGCTGACCGGCCGCGAAGGAAGCCGTTCCGGGGCGGGCTAGCTGCCGAAGCGGGCGAGGATCCAGTCGGAGATCGTGTCGAGGAAGCCGTCGACGAAGTCGTGCTCGAGCGTCGCATATTCGGCCGGGGATCCGCTGGTGGCGGCCTGGAAGAGATGATTGGCGCGCGGGAGAACCTCGACCGTCACGTCCGGGTTGCCGGCCAGCGCCTCTTCCAGCGGCGGGCGGTTCTGATCGACGAGCACTTGCAGGTCGAGGCCGCCGAAGAGCGCGAGCACCGGCACCCGCGTGCCCCGGAGGCCCTCGACCGGATCGTACGTGAGAAAATGCCGGAACCAGGGGGTTTCGACGCGGTTGATCTGCCCGTCGATCTGGGTTTGTACGTAGGAGGCCACGTCTGAGATCGCCGCGCGCTGCTCTTCGGGGAGGGCCTCGACGCCCTCGCGGATCGCGGCGCCAAGCTCCTCGCGATACGCCTCCAGGTCTTCCCCCGCCTCCAGGGCCGCGAACAGACGGCGCTGGAAGTCGGTGTTCCACTCGATGCGATCCTCGGGCACGCCGCTCGCGCGCTGAATGGCCGCGGACTGTTCGTACAGGATCTCGGTGCCGGGCACGGTCGAACCGGCCAGCAGCACGGCGAAGCGGACGGCGTCCGAACGGGAGGCCGCGAGGGGCGCCACGATGGCTCCCTCGCTGTGTCCCACAAGGCCGACACGCGCGGAATCGACGTCCGGGTGCTCCGAGAGTCGGGCGAGCCCCGCCAGCGCGTCGCCCGCGAAGTCGGCAGTGGTGGAGGAAGAGACGCTTCCCGTCGAGCCGCCGACGCCGCGGTCGTCGTAGCGGAGGACGGCGATGCCCTGCCGCGTGAGGTGATCGGAGAGGAGGCGGAAGACGGCGAACCCGGCCACGACCTCGTCCCGGTCCTGGGGTCCCGACCCCGTAATGAGGACGACGCCCGGAAACGGTCCCGTCCCCTCCGGCACCGTCAGCGTCCCCTCCAGGTGGACGTCGCCGTTCTCGAACGAGACCTCTTCCGCCCGGTACGGTACCGGCTCGTCCGCCTCCGCTTCCGGAAGCTCGGCGCGCGACACGGAGAACGTGGCGGTCACGACCCCCTGCGTGAACTCGCCCTCGATCGTGTCGCCGTTGAGAGCGCCATCCCACGCGGCGATCCCGATGGGAGCCTCGAGTTCGAAATGCACACGGCCGTCCGCGTAGGACACGGCGGTGAGGGGAAGACCCATCGCGCCCTGCGCGGGGATGTCCATCGAGGCGGACAGCACCCCGTCGGCCCGCTCGAAGGTGACGGAGAAAGGCAACTCACCCGTAGCGAGCACCACGGATCCCGCCCACCGGCCCTCGACGCCGCCGGCACTCCCCTCGGGGCCCGTATCCGGCTCCTGTGCCAGCGCCGGAGAGGGGAGTACGCACCCGGCCGCGACAAGCATTCTCAGGACCACGGTCAGACCTCCTCGACCTTGACGGCGGAGCCGTAGACGACGATCTCGGCGGTCCCTCCCAGGACATAGGAGGTGGAGAAGCGGATACAGAGGATCGCGTTCGCGCCGGCTGCCTCCGCCTCCGCCTCCATCCGATCGACCGCCTGTTCCCGCGCCTCGGCCATCATCTTCGTGTACTCCTGGATCTCGCCGCCCACGATGGTCTTCAGGGCGGCGAGAATGTCGCGGCCCAGGTGGCGCGCCCGGATCGTGCTGCCGCGGACGAGGCCGAATTCCTCTACGATCCGGTGTCCGGCGAGGTCGTTTCGGGAGGTGAGGATCATCGGACGACATCCTTGTAGGGGTCTTTCTTCTGCATGAACAGGCGCTCGCGAACGACGGAGACGAACAGGATCACGAAGCCGGCGATCAGCGCGAGCAGGCTCCAGCGAATGTACGCGGGTATCGTCGTGTCCCGAATCAGTTCGCCGACCGCGGTCCACAGCGCCCATGTCCCCACGATGATCGTTCCCAGCGAGACCAGGACCCAGCCGATGCCGCGTTCGAGCCGGCGATAGACGTGTTCCCAGTAGCTGTCCCAGGTTTCCTCCGGCGGCTTCAGCGGAGCCATGGTGTCGGTGACCTCCTTCAGGCGCTGGTATGTCGCCAGTTCGTCGCGAAGACCGGGGTTCTCCTCGAGCGCGGACTCGAGTTCGAGCCGTCCCTCTCCCGAGATCTCCCGATCCAGTTCGGCCATCATCAGATGGCGCACCCGCTCGTCCCCGGGCGGGTTCGCGTTTCTCTCACTCATCGCCCGCACCTCCCCCCTGGCCGGGGTGCGTTCCCGTCGTCTCCATCTCGCGCGCGAGCGACCGCCGCGCCCGATAGAGCCGCGACATCACCGTGCCGATGGGGATTCCCAGCAACTCGGCGATCTCCCGGTAGCGAAGTTCCTCAAACTCGCGCAGGACGAGCGTCTCCCGTTCCCGCTCGGGCAGGCGTTCGATCGCCGCGCCGACCTGTTCGCGCAGTTCCGAACGCATCACCGCCTGATCCGGGCTGAGCGGGCGCCGCCCCATCGTCGTGTCCGTAAGCCAGCTGCCCGCCGCCTCGAGCTTCAGGCGGCGTGATCGCTGGTCCCGCGTATGGTTGAAACAGAGTCGTCGGATGATCTGGTACAGCCAGGGAAAGAAGGGACGTTCGGGGTCGATCCTGGCGCGTGCGCGGAACGCCCTGGCGAAGGCCTCCTGCGAGAGGTCCAGCGCATCGTCGTGGTTCCCGACGAGGCCGAGTGCGGTATAGTAGGCACGCTGCATGTATCGAGTGACGAGTTCGCCGAAGGCCGCACGCTCGCCACGCTGCGCGCGAAGAACGAGCATGCGGTCGGTTGCCTCCGAGCTGTTCAATGATGGCTCCCATGTCGTGGGCACCGGTGTAGACCGTGGTGACTGCCTGCTACGCGAGGGTTACACGAAGCCGCGATGTTTATTTCGCGGACCAAGGAATCGAGAGACAGGATGAACGAGTTCCCGGCCGGAGCAACCCTGCACCCCGAAATCGTTCCCTCGCGCTGGACGCTCATCCGCGACGTGGCCGTCTTTCAGCTGAAACTGGTCCTCGATGGTCTGAGGGACGCGCTGCTGCTGCCGATCTCGCTCTTCGTCGCCCTCCTGGACGTGCTCGGAATCGGCCCCCGAGCGGGCTGGCAGTTCTACGGGTTGCTGGAGTGGGGGCGCCGGACGGAGTACTGGATCAACCTGTTCGGCGCCACGGAGCACGTCCGTGCCTCGACGTCGGCCCCGCGACCCGGCGTCGACGCCCTCGTCGACCGTCTGGAGCGGCTGGCGGTGCAGGAGTACGAGAGGGGCGGGATCACGGCCTCGACGAAGGACGCCGTGGACCGTGCCCTCGACCACCTCACGAGGCCCGGACCCTCCGACCGCGATCTCTCCGGGCCGCCGCCGTGAGCCGGAGTTCGGCCGACAGCGCGTGCGCTTCCAGTCCCTCCAGTCTGGCGAGCGCCGCGGTGTCCCGCAGCAGGTCCTCGTAGGCGCCATCTTCGGGCGAAAGCGACAGCCACATCGGTCGACGCAGGAACGAGAACACGGAGAGTCCCGAGTCGAACGCCGCGGCGCCCGATGTGGGAAGGGTGTGGTTCGGTCCGGCTCCGTAGTCGCCGGCCGCCTCGGGCGTGGCCGTCCCCACGAAGAGCGATCCGTAGCGGTGGAGGCGAGGAGCAAGCGACTCCGCCTGCTCGCCGTGCAGGTGCAGGTGCTCCGGCGCCACCGCGTCGCAGATGGCGGCGGCCTCGTCGGGGCCCGCCGCGAGGAGGGCGCCGCCGGCCGCGAGGGCCTGACGCGCGATCGGGGCCGTCCGCAGCGTGGCCAGCTGCCGCTCGGCCTCTTCGCGGACGGCCTCGACGGTCGCATCGTCGAAGGCGCACAGCAGCGGGACGGCGTCGGGGTCGTGCTCGGCCTGGGCGAGCAGGTCGGCCGCGACGCGCGCCGGCTCCGCATCCGGCGAGGCGACGACGAGCAGCTCGGATGGGCCGGCGATGGTGTCGAGGCCGACCCGGCCGTAGAGGAGACGCTTGGCCGCGGTGACGAACCGGTTCCCCGGCCCCACGATCTTCTCGCAGCGGGGGACGCCTCCGGCCCCGAAGGCAAGCGCGCCGATCGCCTGCGCGCCGCCGATGGCGAGCAGGCCGTCCGCGCCGGCGATGAATGCCGCGGCCTGGACCGCCCCGGTCGGGCGGGGCGATGCCGCCCAGACTTCGCCCACGCCCGCCACCCTCGCGGGGATCGCGGTCATGAGCACCGAGGACGGGAGGGGGAAGCGCCCCCCGGGCGCGTAACAGCCCGCCGCAGCGACCGGTACGAGCCGATGGCCGCCGCGGCCGCCCGCGACCCGCGTGTCGAGGTCGGCCGCGGATGCCCGCTGGGCCTCCGCGAACGCGCGGATGCGGTCGGCCGCGCGGCGAAGCAGCTCGCGGTCGTCGGGGTGGAGTGCCTCGGTCGCGCGCCCGAGCGCCGACCGGTCGAGCAGCAGGTCGTCGCCCGGATCGAGGTCGCCGAGCCGCTCGGCGTGCTCCCGGAGCGCCGGCTCTCCGCGCCGCTCGACATCGTCCAGGATCGTGCGCGCGACCTCGAGAGCCGCCGGATCGAGTGCCGGCGAGCGCACCGCCCGCACGGCCTGCTCGAGGCCGATCGGCGGGAGGATCCCGCCCGCCGCCGCGGCGGGCGCCGAAGCCGTCCGCCCCGTCGGCCCTCCCGGCGCTCGCGGGACTCGTCGACGCACCCTGAGGGCCCGCCGCCCGAGTTCACGCCGTACATCTTCGAGCGAGCCGCCGGCCTTCACGAGCCGCGTGAGGGCGAAGTAGCAAAGGTCCGCGAACTCCGCCACCGCGTCGGCCTTCGATCCGGCTTCCGCCAGTTCTAGCGCTTCCTCGACGAGCTTCCCACGCAACAGCTCGGGATCCCCGGCGAGTCGCGCGGTCAGCGAGCCGGGTTCCGGGTCGGCGAGTCGCGCGCGAAGGCGGGTCTCGAGGTCATGCAGTCCCATGCCCGCCACCGATGACGGGGCCGCCGACGTGCCGGAAGGCGCAGCGTCGAAACAGGTCGGGGCGCCGGTGTGACAGAAGCCGGTCCCACGCTGCCGCACGGTGAAGCGCAGCGTGTCCCGGTCACAGTCCGCCGCCACGCGGACGAGTTCCTGTGTGGCGCCGGAGGTCTCGCCCTTCCACCACAGCCCCCGTGAGCGGCTCTGGTAGACGCCGCGTCGTTCGCTGACGGCGGCGCGCAGGCTCTCCGCGCTCGACCAGGCGAGCCCGAGCGCCCGCCCGACCGTGTCCTCGACCAGCGTCGCCCACAATCCGTCCGCCCGGTCGGATTTCAGAGGAGCCGCGATGGCGTCGGCCAGGTCCATGCGCCCGCTGTAGATCGCCATCCCCACCTGCGCGTCCGCGCCCATTCGGTCCAGCGCCGCGATCTCCGATACCTCGCGGACGCCACCCGCCACCGTAACGCGCGCGGATCCAGCGGCCCCGACGAGGGCGGATACCCGGTCCAGCGGGATCCCGCCCAGCGTGCCTTCGACCTCCACGAAGGTGACCAGATAGCCGTCCGCGAGACCATCGAGTTCCTCCATCCGTCCGATGACGTCGCGACCCGTCCCGCGCTGCCAGCCCTCCACGACGACCTCGCCATCGCGCGCGTCGAGCGCCGCGATCACGCGTTCCGCGGGAAGCCCGTCCAGGACCTCGGCATTCGCGGCCGTGCCCAGGATCACCCGCCGCGCACCCGCGTCGAGCCAGTCGAGCGCCGCCTCGGGGGACCGGATGCCGCCACCCACCCGACACGGTGCGAGCGGGAGCAGTTCCCGGATGAGGGCGGCGTTGTCTCCGCGGCCGAGCGCCGCGTCGAGATCGATGATCGCGACTTCCCCCGCGACGGCGAACTTCTCGGCGAGCGGCCGCGGGTCGCCGGCGTCGATCTCGAGCGTGAAGCCCTGCCGGAGCTGCACGGCCCGGCCGCCCATGAGGTCGATGGATGGGATGATCATCGACGTACCGCGACCCCGAGTTGCTGCAGTCGATCCTTGAGCCGGCCGATCGACCAGTCGCCCTGATGGAAGATCGACGCCGCCAGCACCGCGTCCGCCCCGGCCTCGACCGCCGCGCACATGTGACCCGCATGGGCTCCCCCGCCGGAAGCCACGATCGGCACCGGCACGGCTTCGCGGATCGCTCCGATCAGGGCCAGGTCGTAGCCGCTTCGCGTCCCGTCGCGGTCGAAGCTCGTGAGGAGTATCTCGCCCGCGCCCAGTGCCGCCGCGCGGCGACCCCACTCCGCGGCATCGAGGCCCGTGCGCCGCCCTCCCGAGTGCGTCAGCACCTCGAAGCCGCTTGGACACGCATCGTCCGACGTCGCGCCGGCGTCGAGGGCCAGGACCGCGCACTGGGCCCCGAACCGCGTCGCGATCTCCGACAGGAGTTCCGGTCGCTCGACCGCCGCCGTGTTCACGGCGACCCGGTCCGCCCCCGCCTCCAGCAGCGCGCCCGCGTCTTCCGCCGTCCGCACGCCGCCGCCGACCGTAAGCGGAATCGAGATCTCGTCACGAACGCGGCCCACCGTCTCGAACTGGGCCACCCTTCCCTCCGCCGTAGCCGAGACATCGAGGATCACGAGTTCGTCCGCCCCTTCGCGCTCGTAGCGTCGAGCGAGCCGGGCGGGGTCGCCCTGGTCTTCGAGGTTGTCGAAACGGACGCCCTTCACGACCCTGCCGTCCCTTACGTCCAGGCACGGAACGACCCGAACGTTCAGCATGCCGCGGCGAGCGAGGGCCGCAGCACGCGCCGTTCGAAGGCGGACGCCGCGCCCGGCGACTCTTCGAGCCAGCGCTTCAGGAGACCCGCTCCGACCTTTCCCGACAGCTCCGGGTGGAACTGGCAGGCGAGGACGCCGCCGCGCTCCAGCCCCGCCACGAAGCGGCTTCCGTGCCGCCCCATCGCGGCGGTCCAGCCCGAGGGACCCATCTCGAGCCCGTAGGAGTTGGCGAAGTAGACGACGGATGACCGCAGGAAGGTGGTTCCGGCCGGGGCCGCGACACGGTTCCAACCCAACTGGGGGACGCGGCAGCTCTCCGCCAACCGGACCACCCGGCCTGGTACGCACCCGAGCCCGGCGGTGCCCGGAGCCTCCTCGCTCTCCTCGCACAGGAGTTGAAGTCCGAGACAGATGGCGAGCGTCGGACGTCCCTCCTCCACGCGCCGGCGGACGGCTTCCGCCCATCCACGCCGGCGAAGCTCCGCCATGCCGTCGGTGAAAGACCCCACGCCGGGGAGGACGACGTAATCGGCACTCGAGATGCCGGCGGCCGAGTCCAGCAGCCGCGGGGTTCTTCCCAGCCGCCGGAAAGCGGCCGCCACCGCCTCGAGGTTCGCCACGCCCGTCGGAACGATTCCCACATCGTCCGGGCCCGTTGCCATCCGCGCGGCGCTCATCGAGACACCGTCTCGAGGGCCCCGGCCCCCGAGTCCTCTTCCACGTCGGCCGCGGGCGACTCTCCCGATCCGAGCACACCCTTCGTACTCGGGACTCCGGCCGCGGCGCGTTCCGCGACCGCTTCGGCGAGGGCGAGACCGAACGCCTTGAAGGCGGCCTCCGCGCGATGGTGGTCGTTGTCTCCACGGATGACATCCAGGTGGAGCGTCAGGCCTCCCGCCGCCGCGAGCGAGGTGAAGAAATGGGTGAGGTTCTCGGTCGCGACCGCCCCCAGCATCTCGCGCCGGAGGCCGAGGTCCACCTTGGCGAAGGGACGCCCGGAGAGGTCCACGACCGCCCGGGCAAGCGCCTCGTCGAGAGGCGCGTAGGCGTACCCGAAGCGGCGAATCCCCTCCCGGTCCCCGAGCGCGTCGCGGATGACCGAACCGAATACGAGTCCGCAGTCCTCCACCGTGTGGTGATCGTCGATGTCGAGGTCGCCCTGCGCGCGCAGATCCAGCGTCATGCCGCCGTGAAAGGCCGCGGCGCCGATCATGTGGTCGAGAAACGCCAGTCCGCTATCGACGCGGCTGCGTCCCCGGCTGTCCAGGTCCAGCCGGGCTTCGATCCGGGTCTCGAGTGTCCGCCGCGACCGTTCTCCCACTCGCCCGGCGGCCGGGCGACCCTCTCCGGAGTTCGCGTTCATCGGAATCTCCTCACGAGATGTGTCCAAGAGTGTCGAGCACGCGGAGGACGCGGCGGAATGTCGCTTCGTCCCCCGGAAGCGTGATCCGGACAAGGTCCGGGAAGTTCGGAAAGCGTCGAATGGCGATGGCCTGCTGCCGAAAGCGGCGGTGTAGCGCGGCCGCCCGATCCGTGGTTGCGAGTACGAAGTTCGCCTGCGACGCGAAGGGCTCCGCCGCTGAGGCGAGCAGTGCGGAGACGAGCCTCTCACGCTCGTGGCACACGGCGGCGACGTACGTCGCGGTGACCCGGTCTCCCAGCGCCAGCGCCCGCTCCGCCAGCCAGATGGAGGGGGCCGAAAGAGGGAAGGGAGCACCGCCGGCCCGAAGGCCCTCGATGACCGCGGGCGGGCCCAGCACGAAACCCACGCGAAGCCCGGCGAGGCCCCAGGCCTTGGACAGCGTCCGCACGACCAGGATGTTGTCGCGCTGCAGCAGCTCCCGCGTCGGATCGCGGTCGGCGAACTCGACGTAGGCGAGATCCGCGAGCAGAGCGGCGTTCGCCGGAAGGCTGTCGGCGATGGCCAGGATCCGCTCGACCGGGGCCACCGTTCCCGTGGGGTTGTGCGGCGAGATCACGGCGACCAGGCCCGTCCGTTCCCCGAGCCGGTCGAGGATGGGTCCGAGAGGCGCGGGGTCGTTCAGCGTGGGTATCGACCGCACCCGCCCGCCAGCGAGCGCCGCGAACGTCGGCACCATCTCGAACGTCGGAGCCACCGTGATCAGTTCGCGGCCCCCCGCGAGATAGCGACGGCAGACGCGGTCGATCGCGTCGTCCGCCCCCGCGGTGACGAGGACCCGGTCTTTCCCGACCCTCGAGGCTTCAGCCAGCCGCTGCTCCAACCGCGAGGCATCCGGATAACGCGTCAGCGCGCTCGCCGGCACTTCCGGGAGGAGACGGACGAGTTCCGGCGCCGGAAACAGGCGCTCGTTGTGATCGAGGCGAAGCCGTTCGCCCGGGGGCGCAGCCACCGTCATCCCGCTCATGCGACGATCTGTCCCGGCGTCGTCACGACGAGATCGGTGCCGCCCCGCGCCTTCACGCTGGGGATCAGGCCCGGAAGGGCCTCGCGCGGCACGGCGACCCGAATGGCATAGCCCTCCTCGCCGTGCAGACGCGACACGGTCGGCTTGCGCATGCAGGGAAGCACCGCCACCAGGTCATCCAGACGCGCCGCGGCCACGTTGACTTCGAGCATGACCCGCTGCCGGGCTTCCACGACCGACTGCAGCACCACGACCAGGTCGTCGATGCGCTCGCGGTGCCGCGGATCCTCGAGCGCGCGCGGATTCGCGTAGAGGCGGGTCGATGAGGTCATCAGTTCGTCGACGATCTCGAGCCCGTTGGCCTCGAGCGTCGCACCCGTCGCGGTGTTGTCGACGATCACGTCGGCGTCCTCCGGCGGAAACACTTCCGTCGCGCCGTACGACCGCACGAGCGTCGCGTCGAGTCCCCGATCTCCGATCCAGCGCGAAGAGAGCCGCGCGTATTCGGACGCCACGGTGAGGCGGCGGCCAGCGGCGTGCAGTCCCGCCCGGGCGACCCGGGTCGGGGCGGCTGCGACGACGCGCACCGGGTCGAGCCCCGTGTCCAGGAGTTCGACCAGCGATCCGTTCAGTTCCGCCACCCAGTCGGCCCCCGCGAATCCCAGGTCGCGAGATCCCGCATGCAGCATCTCCACGACGTTCTGCGGTTTGAGCAACTTGGCGCCGAAGCCGGGGACCGAGATGACCGGGCGGTAGCGGCGCTCCCCGAGATCCACCCGCACGCCGGCGGCGGTCAGCAGCTCGAGTACACCGGACTGCATCCGCCCCTTGGGCAGGGCGAGTCTTGTCGTTTTGTGATTCATGTCGTGGACTCTGGAGGCCGACACCGGCGGGGAGGCAGCGACAAAAAAAGCCGGCCACCCCGGGCCGGCATCGATCGTTCGCAACCTTTGTTCAGGATACAGCTAGACGATCACCGGCCTCCGCGTGGGCGGTGGTAATAATAGTGGCCGAAAAACGGATGGGTGTTCGTCATGGGCGCGGAGGATCGCATCGCGCCGTTAGCTTGTCAAGCATGACCGAATCCCCGACCCCCGGCCGCCGGCCCCCGACGCCGGCGCAGAGCCGCAAGACACGAGCGCGCGTCGCGCCGTGGATCGAACGCACGCCGGTCAGACGCTGGATCCCGGATCGCGGCATCGCTTCGCTGCCCGCGGGAATCGAGCTTTTTCTCAAGCTGGAACTCTTCCAGCGCACGGGCTCCTACAAGGTCCGGGGTGCCTTGAACAACGTCCTCTGCGCTGACGCGGAGACGCTGCAGCGAGGGGTCACGGCCGTGAGCGCCGGGAACCATGCCGTTTCCGTGGCCTACGCCGCCCGGGCCGCCGACACGACCGCCAAGGTCGTCATGCTGTCATCCGCGAACCCGGCACGCGTCGCGCGCTGCCGGAACTTCGGGGCGGAAATCGAGTTCGCGGACGACGGGGCGAGCGGATTTGCACGCATGGAGGAAATCGCCCGGCAAGAGGGTCGGCTCGAGATCCATCCGTTCGAGGGGGAGGCGACCGTCTTCGGCACTTCGACCGTCGGTCTCGAGGTCGCGGAACAACTTCCCGACCTCGATGCGCTGGTCGTCCCCATCGGGGGCGGAGGTCTCATCTCCGGCACGGCGAGCATCGTGAAGCAGCTGGCGCCCGTGTGCAGCGTCTACGGCGTGGAGCCCGTCGGTGCCGACTCCATGCGACGCAGCCTCGATGCGGGCGAGCCGGTCGCGCTCGATCGCATCGACACGATCGCGGACAGCCTCGGCGCCCCCCACGCGGCTCCGTACACCTTCGGACTCGTGCAGCGTTACGTGGATGACGTCGTGCTCGTCGACGACGACGCGATCCGCGCCGCCCTGAAGGCGCTGTTCCTCGACGCGAAGCTGGTGGCCGAACCCGCGTCCGCCGCTCCGCTCGCCGCCACGTGCGGTCCCCTCCGGGAGCGGCTGGAAGGCCGCCGCGTGGGCCTCGTCCTCTCGGGCTCGAACATCGACCTGGACACTTTCGGTACGCACATCCGAGCTGCGGGCTGACCCGGGAACCTTTTTCCGACCCGGAGCGTCCTAGTCGATGTGAAAGGCAAGAGAAGCAGGAAAGGCAAGAGAAGAATCTGGCGGCGGCTGGGAATCCTGGCCGGCGTCCTCGCCGCGGGCTGGCTCGGGTATCTCGGTTTCGAGGCGAAGGTCGCGCGCGACTTCGAAGCGATCGATTCGGTCTCCCCGACCCGTGTCGTCGCCCGGCCGCTGGTGCTGCGTCCCGGCGACCGCGTGGAGCCCCGGCAGGTGGCGAGCCATCTGACGCGAGTCGGTTATCGGTCCGTTTCGAAGCGCACGCCCGACCAGGGAGAGTTCGCCTGGCGCGGCGGGGAACTGAGGCTCGGCAGGCGGCCGCTGCGCCTGGGCGGTTACATGGATCCCGGCGGTACCGTGCGCGTCCGGTTCCGCGGCTTTTCCGGCGCGGGTCGCGTGACGTCGATTCGGGATGCGGACGGGCAGGACCTCGCGACGCTCATCGTGGATCCCGAGGTCATCGGAACCGTGCCGGGCGAGCACGGCCGGGACCGCATCCCGGTAAGACTCGAAGACGTGCCCGGCCATCTCATCGACGCCCTCCTGACCGTGGAGGATCGCCGCTTCTACGAACACGGCGCGCTGGATCCCCGCCGCATCGCCGGCGCCGTGCTCTCGAACCTGCGCCAGGGGCGGATCGCCGAGGGCGGCAGCACCATCACCCAGCAACTTGCGCGCACGCTCTTCCTCTCGACCGATCGCACGCTGCTCCGAAAGGGCCGCGAGGCGGCCATCGCCGTGGCTCTGGAGAGGCGGTTCTCCAAGCGGCGCCTCCTCGAAGCGTATGTGAACCACATCTACCTCGGGCAGGATCGAGGCGTGGCGATCCACGGCTTCGGCCGAGCGGCGCCGTTCTTCTTCGACCGCGACGTCTCCCAGTTGACGCTGGGGCAGTCCGCCATGCTCGTGGGAATCATTCGGGGTCCCAGCATGTATGCGCCGCACCGGCACCCGGAGCGCGCCCGGGCCCGGCGGGACATGGTCCTGCGGCAGATGCATGCACTCGGACACATCGACGCGGACCGGCTGAATGCCGAGCTCGAAATGAGTCTGACCCTCAGCTCTCCGCCGGAGCGGCGCGCCGATGCCCGCTGGTATATGGACTTCCTGCGGCGAGAGCTGGGGTCCGGAGCACGGCCGCTGAGTCTGGATGGTGCGGGCCTGACCGTCGTGTCGTCTCTGGAGCCGGACATACAGCGGGCGGCGGAGCTGGCCGTGTCGGATGGAATCCGAACGCTCGAGCGCATCCGTCCCCGTCTCACGGAGCAGACGGGGCCTCTCCAGGCGGCGCTCGTGGCCCTCGACCCGCAGAGCGGTGACATCCTGGCGATGGTTGGCGGGCGCTCATACGCCACGTCGCAGTTCAACCGCGCCGCGGACGCGCTGCGTCAGCCGGGGAGCGCATTCAAGCCGATCGTGGCGCTGGCCGCGCTGGATCCGCGGGCGGACGCCCCGTTCACCCTGGCTTCCACACTACGGGATGAGCCGCTGGCGCTCGACACGCCCGCCGGCGTGTGGCGGCCCTCCAACGCGGATCGCGAGTTTCTCGGGCCCGTCAGGCTGCGCGACGCGCTCGAGGGGTCGCGCAACGTGCCGTTCGCCCGTCTGGGACTTGCCGTCGGTCCCGAACGGATCGTGGAGACCGCGCAACGGCTGGGTGTCGAGAGTCCGCTGGCCCCATATCCGAGTCTCGCGCTCGGCGCCTCGGAGGTGACGCTCCTCGAGTTGACGGCGGCCTACGCGGTGCTGGCGGCGGAGGGGAGACGGGCGCCTCCGCGCGCCGCGCGCGCCGTGCTGGGTCGAGAGGGCGAGGCCATCCGACCGGCCGAGCTTCGCCGTGAGGCCGTCATCAGCCCGGCGGAGGCGTACCTCGTGACATCGGCCCTGCGCGGGGTGGTGGAGCGCGGCACGGGAAGCGGGGTGCGCGCGGCCGGGTACAGGGGACCCATCGCCGCGAAGTCCGGGACCACGAACGGCTCGCGCGATGCCTGGTTCGTCGGCTACACGCCGGAGCTGGCCGTGGGTGTCTGGGTCGGTTTCGACGATGGGACGCGTCTGGGGTTGTCCGGGTCGCGTGCCGCCCAGCCGATCTTCACGGATTTCCTCATCCGGGTCCTCGGACCCAGGGGCGGAAGCAACTTCCGGTTTCCCGACGGCGTGGAATGGGTCGAGGTCGAACCCGGGACCGGCCTGCGCGCCGGGTGGGGATGTCGCGGCCAGCCCGAACTCTTCCTCGCCGGCACGGCGCCCGAGGTTTCCTGCGGATACCCGATCCGCGGGTGGCCCCGGGGAAGGCCGTGGCGCACGTCGCCGAGGCCGTGAACCGGACGGAACTGGCCTGCTAGTCGTGAACGTGGTCGTGGCGCCCCTGGTGGAACACGACGTGAAGCAGCGACCCCGCGACGAACGCCTGGTAGAGTTCAAGCGCCGCGTGCTCATCCGGGAGTATCCCCGTGCCGGCCGCGAACCCGATCATCGTCGCCACGAGGATCGCTCCGACTCCCACGATGGCCACGACGACTCCGTGCCGCGGCTCGAGCAGCCACCAGATCAGTAGCCCGACGGCGACCCGATGCAGGATAACGGCGAACGCGAAGGGAGCACTCGCCGTCGCCGGCATCAGCGCGCCGCCTTCCAGCAGGGCGTGCAGCACCATCGACGCCACGCCAAGCAGAATCGTGAGGTTGTCGGTGTGCTGCGCCACTCTATGGGAGATCTTCTCGATGAGATAGAGGACGCCACCGCCCGCGATGACGGCGAGGAGGGGCGTGATCTGACGTTCCAGCCAGACGTGCGGAAAAATCTGCCAGGCGACGAGCACCGGCAGCGCCACGAAGACGATCGTATCGATCATCCGCATGGTGTGAGGCCGGTTGTGCAACCAGATGTAAAGGAGGACTCCGGCAACTGGCGCCAACAGCGCAAGGATGAACGGGGTCATTCAGAACCTGTCAGGTGGCGCCCCGCGCCGGAGGTTCGCGGCGGAGGGGATCGGGAGGAGCAGCCGCCGACCCGGGGCGGCGGCCGCTCCCGAGGGAAGCTGGCGAACCGTTACGCCGGACCGTGATCGTCGCAGTGCCCGGCGTGCGCGTGATGCAAGTGGCCGCCAACCACATAGTCCGTGTGGCCGTCGTGCTGCACCGCCTCGTGGCCGCAGTCGTCGCCGTGCGTGTGGCCGCTGTCATGGCCATCGCAGTCGTGGCCGTGACCTTCGGCCGGACCGTGGTCGTCGCAGTGGTCCCCGTGCACGTGGTGCAGGTGGCCGTCGACGACGTAGTCCGTATGCCCGTCGTGCTCTACGGTCTCGTGGCCGCAATCGTCACCGTGCGTATGGCTGCTGTCGTGACTCTCGCAGCTGTGGTCATGCTCGCCCATGAGTTTTTCTCCTTGACTAGTGAGAATGAGGCCGCGCGGTGGCGACCAGGTGATCGACGTGGTGGTCTTCGTTGCACTGCGTGGCACTGGCCTCCACCTGGACCGTGACGTGCTGCAGGTTGAAATCGTCGTAGGCGATCTCCCGGATCCTGTCGAGAAGCTTCGCCGTATCGCCTTCGTGCTCGGGATCCACCAGGACATGCGCCGTGAGCGCGTCGTAGCCCGGCGCGAGCGTCCACACATGGACGTCGTGAATCACCGTGACTCCCTCGAGATCCTCGATCTGGTGGCAGAGCTTGTACACGTCGACGTGTTCCGGCGTCCCCTCGAGCAGCACGTGCACGACCTTGGCCAGCAGGCGCCACGTGCTGAGCAGGATCAGAATCCCGATGAGGACGCTGAGGATCGGGTCGGAGATGTACCAGCCGAAAGCCCACACGAGCACCCCGGACACGATGACCGCGACCGACCCGAGAATGTCGGCGATCACGTGGGCCAGGGCCCCTTCCACGTTCACGCTGTGCTTTGCCGACCGGTGCAGCACCCAGGCCGCGGCGAGGTTGGCGAGGAGCCCGAGGGTCCCCACGATCAGCATCAGGCCGCCCTCGACCTCCGGGATCTCCTGGAAGCGGTGGTACGCCTCGAAGATGACCCAGGCGGAGATCAGCCACAGCGTGAGTGCGTTGATGAGCGCGGCGAGGATTTCCACCCGGTGGTAGCCGAAGGTGCGCTCCACCGAGGCGGCGCGCGTCGCGAAGTTCACGGCGAACAGCGCGAGGCCGATGGAGGCCGCGTCGGTGAGCATGTGCCCCGCGTCGGCGATGAGGGCCAGGCTTCCGGACAGAACGCCCCCGACCACCTCGACGAACATGAAGCTGGCAATGATCAGCAGGGCGACGGTGAGGTCGCGCTTGCTGGCGTTCCTCAACTCGTCCGAATGATCGTGGGCGCCGAAAATCCCGTGGTGGTGGTGATGGTGGTCGTGATCATGGCCGTGGTGGTGGTGTCCGTGGCCGTGGTCGTGCCCATGGTCGTGGTCGTGCCCGTGATCGTGGTCATGCCCATGGTCGTGGTCGTGCCCATGGTCATGGCCGTGCCCGTGAGCATGGTCGTGATCGTGCCCATGGTCATGATCGTGTCCGTGACCGTCGCGACCACCGCTGGAGTTCATGAGAACCACCGCCATCCGGGATGGTTGGTTTGCCTGGCTTCCGCAGCGAAAAAGCTACCGTCCCCTCTGCGCGCGCCGATAGCCCTGTCCCCCCGAACAAGTAGGATTCGAGATCGGTAGTCAAGGGACCATCGGATCACGGAAGTCAACGGCTCTCGTACACCGACGTGTTGCCCGCGGCGTCGAACCGGATCACGTCGTAGGGATCGACGCGGTCCCCGAACTCCATGCCCGGGGAGCCCACCGGCATCCCGGGTACCGCGAGCCCGCTCGCGGAGGGCTTCTCGGCGAGGAACCGGGCGATGACCTCCGCGGGGATGTGGCCCTCGAACACGTAGCCGTCCACGAGCGCCGTGTGGCACGACTGCAGCTGGAGCGGCAGGCCCGCGTCCACCTTCACGCCGATCATGTCGTCGGTGTCCTCGACATCGAGTTCGAACCCGGCCTCCCGCATGTGGTCCACCCAGAGGGCGCAGCACCCGCAGGTGGGCGACTTGTAGACCTTGATCGTCGGCGTTTCCGCGATGGTCGCGGCCAACCTCGCGTCGACCATGGCCATCGACGGAGCCGCGGCCGCGGCCGCCGTCCGTCCGCTCTCCCCCGCCGCTTCCGGCGCACATCCGCCGACGAGCAGCGTCAGGCCGAGCGAGGCCGCTCCAACGCCCATCTTTCCGAACTTTCCGTTCAACATCGTCACTCCCGGTTCGATTCCTGCCGCTCTATCCCCCAAGTTATCCGCGAGGAGGCTGCCACGGTACCGTTACGATACGATTCCGGGCGGTATCATGCGGCGATCATGCGCGGGGATGCGGGCGCCGCTCGGGCGGCGGACAACGCTTGAGAGAGGCGAAGCGTGATGGAGAGACTGTTACAACTGTGGAGCGAAGTGGTCGCCTTCATGGCTCCGCGCTGGCTCCCCAGCCTGATCGTGATCGCGGTCGCCGGCCTCGTCTACCTGGTGGCGCTGATGGTGCTGGGCCGCGCGCAGAAACACTGGGTGACCCGGACCGCGACGCAGCTCGACGATCTGGCCGTGCGGCTGCTCCGCCAGGCGCTGCTGCTGTCGAGCGGGGCCTGGGCGGTCTGGCGCCTGCTGGACATCTGGGCACTGCCCATGGCGGCCCAGTGGGTCTATGCGATCTGGATCGGCGTCCTCTTCTTCCCGCTGAGCCGCTTCATCGGAGATCTCCTGACCGCGCTCGAAACCGAGGTCGTTGCGCGCACGTCGACGCCGCTCGACAAGACGGCGCTGCCGATGATCAACAAGGCGATTCGCTTCGCGGTCATCGCCCTCGGCATCGTCCTCGCGCTCGCCGAACTGGGCATCAACATCGCCCCTCTCCTCGCCGGGGCCGGCGTCATGGGACTCGCCCTTTCGCTTGCCGCCAAGGACACGCTCTCCAACGTGATCGCGGGAGTGCTCCTCATCGTCGACCGCCCCTTCCAGGTCGGGGACCGGATCGAACTCTGGACCGCACCCAACGAGACGGGGTCCTGGGGCGACGTGATCGAGATCGGGCTCCGGGCCACGAAGATCCGGAATCCCGACAATCTCGTCGTCGTCGTCCCGAACAGTCAGCTCATGCTGCGCGACATCGTCAACTACACGATGTCCGGCCAGGACATCCGGCTTCGAATCCCGTTCTCGGTCGCGTACGAATCGGACATCGAGCGGGCGAAGTCGCTGCTGGTGGACATCGCCCTGGGCGTCGATGGGGTCAAGGACGACCCGGCGCCGGTCGTCATCGCCCGGAGCTTCGGCCCGTCCGAGGTCAACCTCGAATTGCGCGTCTGGATACTGGAGGCGAGGGCGAGGCGGCGCATCGCGGACGACATCAGCGAAAGGGCGCTCCCCGCCTTCGAGGGGGCCGGCGTGGAGATCCCCTACCCGAAGCGGGAACTCTTCATCCGGTCCGCGGATGGGTCACAGGTTGGCGGGGCCTGAATTGCGACACGCCGGGACGCCGGGACGCCGGCCGCTCCTCGCGGTTTCCGCGATCCTGGCGGGGGCGGTTCTCCCCGACGGATTGGTCGGCGCGGGCCAGGACGCGTTCATCACGCCGCAGTCGGAGCTGTTCACGAATGTGACGGTGATCGACGGCCGCGGAGGGCCGCCCAGGCCTTCTTCGTCGGTCCTCGTGTGGGGCGGCCGCATCCGGGACATCGGCACCCAGGGTTCCGTGGCTGCCCCGGAGGGAACCGTCGTCGTGGACCTCTCGGGCTCCTACCTCATCCCCGGCTTCATCGATGCGCACGCCTCGCCGCAGACCACGGAAGAATTGCGGGCGCTGCTGGCCGCCGGGATCACGGGGGTGCGCGACGGGGCCACATCGCTGGCCGCCTTCGAGGAGCGGGGCCGTGGGGGCTTCGGCGAAGATCCCGTTCCCGCCGTCTACGTTGGCGGTCCCGTCCTCGAGGCCGGGGAGGCGGTGCGCGGTGCGGCGCTGGAATCGGAAGCCGCCGCCATCGCCGAGGTGGCGCGGCAGGCCGCGGATGGAGCCGGCTTCGTCTCGCTCGCCTCGAGCGTGCCTCCGCCGTGGCTCGTCGGGGTCGCGCGGGCCGCGCGCCGGGCCGAGGTGCCGCTGTGGGCCGACCGTCGCGATGGTGGCTGGCTGCTGGCCCTCCGTGCCGGGTCCGCCGTCGCGAGCCCGCTGGTTTCCGGCGACGCCGAGTTGCTTCCCGAGAGCGAGCGCGGCCCCTTCGACGCGCTTGCGGAGGCGGGGCAGGTCCCGATCCGGACCGCCTGGCTGGAGCGGCTGGAGCCGCACGGACCCGATGTCGACCGTGCCGTTACCGCACTCCTCTCGAACGACTCGGCCCTCCTGCCGCTGCTCGCCAGCGCGTACGCCCCCCTCGACTGTTTGGCCGAAGCCGCCACCTGCACGCCGCCGTCCGCCGACGAGCGGGCCGCGCTTCAGGCGGTGTGGCCCAAGGCGGAGGCGCTGGTCCGGACCTTCCACGGCCACGGGGTCCGCCTGCTCGTGGGATCCGATGCTCCGCGGACGACTCCGTGGGGAGAGGGTTTCCACCGCGAGATGCAGTTGCTCGCGGAAGCCGGCATCCCCCCTCTCGAAGTCCTCGGCATGGCCACGAGGAACGGCGCCACCGCGCTCGGCCAACTGCACGAGCGGGGGACGATCGAGATCGGGAAGCGCGCCGACTTCCTCGTCCTGGAGGCGAACCCCGTCGCGGACATCCGGAACGCGCGCCGCATCTCGTTCGTCGTGATCGACGGGGAGGCCTGGAGGTTCGACCGGGAGGGGAACTGGAGGCGGGTCCGCTTCAACTGACGCGGACGCCCGTCCGCCGCTATCGGCTGCGGTAACAGTAGGCGTCGCGCCGGCGCGTCAGGTCCTCGATCACGGCCGCCTTGAAGGTTTCCGCGCACTCCGAACCGCCCAGTTCTCGGCCGTATTCCTCGATATCCACGACTTCGGCGCCCAGCCACGCGCTCCGAAAGGGTCGCGGGAAGCGCTCCCCGGGGGCCTGAATGTGGTGGAGTCCGCCGCTGTAGCCGATGAACAGCCGGCCGTCCGGCATCGCCCGGAGAATGTCCGCGATTCCCCCGCGGATGGTCATCGGATTCCCCTGAAGATCCAGCCCGGTGCGACGCATCATCCGCCCTTCCGGGAGGATGATGAGCATGGCCTCCGGATCCTGGACCTGCCGGAGCACTTCCTCCCACGTGTCATCCTTCTCGCGCGTCACCGGCACCACGTGTTTCGCGATGAGCAGGAAGAGCCGGCCCAGTATCGGTCGGGCCGCCGTCTTGTCCGCGAGCGGCACGACACCGTGCGTCGCGAGGTGCCAGAGCACGCGGCTCGGCACCACGGCGAGGAAGACCGGTTCGAAGAGACTCGTGTGGTTGAGCAGGGCGAGCACGCGCAGATCGGACCAGGGATCGTCGGCTTCGCGGAGCCACTCCAGCCGGACCCGGCAGAGCGCCTTCGCCGCGACCTTGATCGAAAAGAGAAGAAGAAAGACGATATAGCTGCGCATTTTGCGCAGTGTGCTTCAGGAATCGTCGGGCGGTCAAGAGTCCCCGCGCTTCGGCCGGATGCGGCCAAAGGTGGCATTGGCCCGGGCCCTGCCCCATCTTCGGGCGCCCGGCGGTACTCGCCCGGCTGTACGCGTTCGGCGCCGCACGGCGCCCGTATTCAGGAGTTTCTTTCCATGAAAGTTCGATCGTTGTTCCTCGCGACCCTTCTCACGGTCCTGTTCTCGACCCCCGTCCTCGCGCAGCGTGACTTCTCGGCCGTCCAGATCGAGGCGACGCACGTCGCCGGCACCGTCTGGATGCTGGTGGGGAGCGGCGGCAACATCGGCGTGTCGTCGGGTTCCGACGGCGTCGTGATGGTTGACGACCAGTTCGCGCCGCTGGCGGACAAGATCCGCGACGCACTTCGGGAAGTGGGACAATCGGAGGAGGCCGCGGAGCCGCAGTTCCTCATCAACACGCATTTTCACGGCGACCACACGGGCGGCAACGTCGAGTTCGGGGAGGCCTCCACGATCGTGGCGCACACCAACGTGCGCACGCGGCTGGCCGCGGGCGGATCGCCCGACGTGGCCCTGCCCGTCGTGACGTTCGACGACGCCGTCTCCATCCACTTCAACGGCGAGGAGATCCGGGCATTCCACATCCCGCACGGACACACCGACGGGGACGCGCTCATCTACTTCACCGGCTCCAACGTCCTCCACATGGGCGACGATTTCTTCGCCGGCCGCTTCCCCTTCGTCGACATCGACAACGGCGGGAGCGTGGAAGGGCTCGCGAACGGGATCTCGGACGTGCTGGCCAACGTGCCCGCCGACATCCACATCATCCCCGGGCACGGCCCGCTCTCCTCCGTGGACGACCTGCGGACGTACCACCGCATGATCACCGAGACGATCGCGATGGTCCGCGGGAAAATCGACGCCGGGATGAGCAGCGAGGAGGTCCAGGGCGAGGGCGTCGCCGAGGAGTGGGCCGACTGGGGCGCCGGGTTCATCTCGACGGAACGCTGGCTCGACACCGTGCACCGCAGCCTTTCCGGGGCGGCGGGCGGCGAGGATGTCGAACACGGCCACGGCCACGGACACCACTAAACGGCCACGGACACCACCGGGAAGGGTGACGACCAGGTGAGCGACGACGGAAGCCGCTCCGCCGACGACGGCGGCTGGGTCGCGGACGGCTACAACGCGGGGTACGCCGAGGGGCTGGTCGAACGGGCGCTGCGCGACCGGGGCGTGATCCCGCCCCCGCTGGCGGGCTGGGATCCATCGGCAGGGGCGGTCATCGAAGCGCCGCCGCCGGTCGTCGTTCCTCCTCCTCCTCCCCCCGCTCTTCCCGCGCCCGCCCCGACGCCCGCCGAGGCGGAGGTCGTGGCGACGGAGGATCTGCGGCTCGCCGCCATCGCCGGGGCGCTCGTCGAGGCCCACCGCGCGTACGGTCACCTGGGGGCCCGCATCGACCCGCTCGGCTCCGAGCCTCCGAGGCACCCGCTCCTGGAACCGGAATACCACGGCATCCGCCGCGACGAACTCGCGCGCGTGCCCGCCTCCGCCGTCTGGCTCAAGCACCTGGGCGACAACGCCGCCGAGGTCGTGGACCGCCTCGAGGAGATCTACTGCGGCCCGATCGGCTACGAACTCGACCAGATGGAGAACCCGACCCAGCGCGACTGGCTCGTGGACTACATCGAGTCGCATCGCCACCGGCTTCTCATGAGCCGCGAGCGGGCGACGGCGTGCCTCGAGTGGCTGACCCGCGTGGAGGGGCTCGAGACGTTCCTGCACCGCACCTACCTCGGGAAGAAGCGGTTCTCCGTCGAGGGACTCGACATGCTCGTGCCCATGATGCGGGGGATCATCGGGAGCGCGGGGCGGCGCGGGGCGCGGCAGGTGTTTGTGGGGATGGCGCACCGCGGGCGCCTGAACGTGCTGGCCCATGTCATGGGACTTTCCTACGAGTCGATCGTGGCCGAATTCGAGGAACAGGCTGCGCGCGGCATCATGACCGCGCTTCCGGAGCACGGATCCGGGGACGTTAAATACCACGTGGGCGGCAGATCCCAGGTCGCGGAGGACGAGGTCGAACTGGACGTGCGGCTCGCCCCGAACCCGAGCCACCTCGAGCACGTGAACCCCGTCGTCCTCGGCATGGCCCGGGCCGCGCGCTTCAGCGGCGAAGCCTCCGACTCATCCGCCATCCTCCCCATCCTCATCCACGGCGACGCCTCCTTCGCGGGGCAGGGCGTGGTGGCGGAAACGCTGAACCTGTGCCGGCTGCGGGCCTACGAGACGGGCGGCACGCTTCACATCATCACGAACAATCAGCTCGGCTTCACCACCCTGCCCGGCGACAGCCGCTCGACCCGGTACGCCAGCGACTTGGCGCTCGGCTTCCGGCTCCCCGTCGTGCACGTGAACGCGGACGACCCCGAGGCGTGCATGGCCGCGGTGCGGCTCGCCGTCGACTACCGGTTCGAGTTCGGGGAGGACCTGGTCATCGACCTCGTGGGCTACCGGCGCTACGGGCACAACGAGGGGGATGAACCCTCGTACACCCAGCCCATGATGTACGAGCGGATCGCCTCGCACCCGCGGGTCCGCGCGCAGTTCGCCGAAGCCGTCGTCGAGCGGGGGCTCCTCTCCCGCGAAGAGGCCGACGCCATCGTCGCGGACGTGGATGCGGAACTCGAGGCGGCGAGAGGAGCGATCGCCGCGCACAAGGAAGCGGACGAACAGACGGGGACGGCGCCGGACCCGAAGCGGCTGCTGGATCCGGCGGAACCGGCGCGGCCAACCGGCATTCCGGAGGCGCGGCTGCGGACCCTCAACGAGGCGATCCACCGCTGGCCGGACGATTTCAAGCCCTTCCACAAGCTCGGCCGACAACTGGAACGGCGTCGCGCGGCGCTGGACGAGGGAATCGACTGGGGGCACGGCGAGTCTCTCGCGCTGGCGGGCCTGCTCACGGAGGGCGTCCCGGTGCGCCTCACCGGCGAGGATACCGAGCGCGGCACGTTCAGCCACCGGCACCTCGTGCTGCACGACGCCGAGGACGGGCGCCCCTACACGCCCATGGCCCACCTCGAAAAAGGACAGGCGGCGTTCCGCATCGCGAACAGCCCCCTCTCCGAGATCGCCACGCTAGGCTTCGAGTACGGCTTCTCCACGATCGCGGCCAACGCGCTCGTCATGTGGGAAGCGCAGTTCGGCGACTTCGCCAACGTCGGGCAGGCGATCATCGACCAGTTCATCGTGTCGGGCCGCACGAAGTGGGGGCTGGAGTCGCGGCTCGTCCTGCTCCTTCCGCACGGCTACGAAGGCCAGGGCCCGGAACACTCGAGCGCCCGGCTGGAGCGTTTCCTGCAACTCGCGGCCGAAGGCAACATCCGCGTCGTGAACTGCACGACGCCCGCGCAGTACTTCCACGCGCTGCGCTGGCAGGCGCTGCGCGCGACCTGCCGTCCCCTGATCGTGATGACGCCGAAGAGCCTGCTGCGCCACCCGCGCGCCCGCTCGACGATCGGCGACCTCACCGGCGGCGCCTTCCGCCCCGTGCTCCCGGACCCCGACTTCCGGGCGGATCCGTCAAACGTGAACCGGGTCCTCGTGTGCAGCGGGAAGGTCTACTTCGACCTGCTGGCGGAGGCTCCCCCCGCGCACGACATCCCGATCCTGCGCGTGGAACAGCCGTACCCCTTCCCGGCCGAGGAACTGGCCGCCGCCCTGACCCCGTATCCCCGCGAGGCGGAGATCTGCTGGGTACAGGAAGAACCGGAAAACATGGGTGCCTGGACGTTCATGCGTCCGCACCTGCGCCAACTCCTCGGCCGCGAGCCCGTCTACATCGGCCGCCCGGAGCGCGCGAGTCCGGCGGAGGGCTATTTCGGCAAGCACGTACGACGCCAGCGGCGCCTCCTCAGAACGGCGCTTCGGCTTCCGGAACAGTAGGGAAGGTCAGCGGATGCGGGTCTGGATCGTCCGCTTCATGTCCGAGAGTTCGGAGACCACCTTCTGGTGGAGGACGCCGAGCGCCTGGCTGCGGCCATCTTCCTCGGAGTCGGAAAGCTCCTCGAGGCGCGTCTTCGCCCCGTCGTACTTGCGCTCCAGCCGGTCGATCATGGCCATGATCTGAACTTTTCGGCCAGCGCGGGCCTCGCGGAGCTTCACCCTCAGCTCCTCGGCCCCCTCGCGGTATTTCTCGACCGTCGCGGTCGTGCGCTGCAGCATCTGCTCGTAGTTGTCGGAAAGCTCCATCCAAACCGCCTCGGTCAAGAACTTCGCGGTGCGACGCAACGCCCGACCGGCATGGTTCGCACCGTCACCTCATACTGCCAGCATTTGAAAATAGAGGCCGGAGGCCGCCCGGGGCACCCCTTCGTCCGTCGGGCCGAAATCGGTGGCCGCCTACGGGCCGCGGCCGGGACTCCCCAAGGCGATCGTCTCGCGCATCGGAACCTTCGGGAAGGTCGTCGAGTAGGCGCCGTACGCGAGCGCGAACAGGCCGACGAACCCGACCGAGATCATCGCCTCGGGCACGCCGAGCGGCAGTCCTTCCCCGTGCCAGATCGACGGCGCCACCATGTTCCAGCGCTCGACCCAGAAGCCGATCAGGATCAGCAGCCCGACGAAGGCCAGCCAGCGCGAACTCATCTTCGGGCTCCGCCCCAGGAGGAAGGGGAAGGGGAGGGCGAAGATAAGCACCATCTGGAGCCAGAACATGCGCCCGAAGCCGCCCGTCGAGCGCGGCATGAAAAAGTTCGTCTCGCGCGGGATGTTGCCGTACCAGATCACCAGATACTGGGCGAACCAGAGGTAGGTCCAGAACGCCACGAAGGCGAACGTCAGCTTGCCGAGATCGTGGAAGTCGTACTTGCCCCACGGCCGGATCCCGCCGGCGCCGTTGTAGCGGTGGGCCATGACCGCGACGAGCGCGAGCATGCCGAGCCAGCCGCCGATGAAGTAGTACGGCCCCCACACCATGCTCATGAAGCCCGGCGTGAGCGACATCCCGAAATCGAACGACAGGAGCGAGAAGATGACCGCCCAGCTCAGGATCAGCAGGGCGGACAGCCGTCCGATCCGGCTTCGGCAGCGCTCCACCTCCACGTCGTCTCCACGCCAGCCCCGGGCGAAGAGGGAAACGACGGCCTTGCGCCAGCCCCGGCTCTCCGCGGCGACCAGCGGCGCGTCGGCCCGGATCGAGTAGAAGAGCCACACGAAGGCGAGCAGATAGAGCACCGCGAGCAGGACCCCGTTCCGCATGAAGACGCCTTCGAGCGTCAGCCAGTCGCGGTTCAGGTGTTCCGTCTCCACGGGCCCGATCCAGGGGAAGACGTGCTCGGCGCCGAGCCGGAGCGTGAAGAAGAGGGCGAAGGAGAGGGGGAGGAAGGCGCCCGCGGCCTCCGCCAGCCGGCGGAAGCTCTTGCCCCAGTGCCCCTTCGCGACCTGCAGGACGGCCCCGAACACGACGCCCGCCATCGAGATCGCCGTCCAGAAGAGGAAGTTCGACCACACGCTCATCCAGGCTCGCTGCGCGTCGCCGCCGACCGTGGTCGCGAAGCCCACGGCCCCGATCGCGACCGCCGCCAGCCACACGGCGAGCCATACCGTCGGGATGCGGCCGCCGATCGTCTGCAGCGCCTCTCCCGTGGTGAGGGCCGGACGGCCGCCGCCGCCGCTCACAGGCCTGCTCCCGTCCCGGGGACCTCGCCCGTTTCGGACGCCGCCGCCGCCTCGGCCGCTGCCGCCTCAGCCGCCGCGGCCTCGGCCGCCGCCGCTTCCTCGGCCATCGCCTCGGCCTGCAGTTGCCGCACGTACGCGACCAGATACCAGCGGTCCATGGCCGGAATGCGCCGGTAGGGCGGCATCAGCCCCCGCCCGTTCCCGATCATGCCCCAGATGTAGCCGTCCGTGTATCCGCGCGTGAGTTCGCCGCGGATGTTGAGGAGCGGGATGTCGGGAATCCGGTTCTGTCCCACCACGGAGCCGTCGCCCGCCCCCGTCACGCCGTGACAGACGGTGCAGAACTGGCTGTACAGTTCCGCCCCGCGGGCGAGGTCGCCGTCGGTCCCGGAAATCGGGCTGACCAGCATCGTGTCCGCCGCCATCAGGTCGTACGTGCGCTCGCCGTCGATCGGCATCGTGCCGGGCACCGGCAGCCGCGCCCGCTCCTCGAAGGCCTCGATCGAGGGCTGCCAGGACATCGTGTTGAAGAACGGGGTCCGCTGATCCAGGTGCTTGATCTGGTCGTCGCAGGCGGCCAGCGCGAAGGCGGCGAGGACCAGGGTGGCGGCGGCCCGGGCGGTCATCCCTGCACCTCCACGTCCACCGCGGCCGTCTCACGCACAAGCGCCTCGGCGGCGGCGTGCCCTTCGCCGTTGACCGGGACGAAGATGCCCCAGCGGTCGACCGAGAAGGAGGTTCGATACGCGGGATCGAGGTTGATCACCGGCCGCTTCGTGTGCACGAGCAGCGCGACCAGCCCGAAGATCCCCGTGAGCAGCACCGTGAGCTCGAACATGAACACGACGAACGGCGGCAGCGACACGAGCGGCTTGCCCTGCGTGACGAGCGGGTAGGCCAGCGACGTGCCCGCCGTGAGCAGCACCCCGAGCGTACAGCCGGTGATCGCCCCCGTCAGCGCCCACACCCGCACCGGCGAGGAGTGGATGTCCATCGCCTCCTCGATCTCCGGCGACGGGATTGGCGAGAAGACCTCGATGTCCCGGTGCCCCGCGTCGCGCAGCCGCGCGATGGCGTCGAGCGTGCCGTGCAGCGTGTCGTACTGCCCGAGGACGCCGCTACTCATGGCCATCCCCACCTTCTCCGTGTTCTGCGTGCGAGTGCTCGTGTGCGAGATGTTCCTTCACCTCGGCGATCGAGATCACCGGCAGGCTGCGCGAGAAGAGCAGGAACCAGAAGAAGAACCAGCAGAAGCTGCCGACGAGAATCGACATCTCCACCCAGCTCGGCGTGTACAGCCCCCATCCGCCCGGCTCGTACTCGTGGGCGAGCGACGTCACGATGATCACGAACCGCTCGTACCACATCCCGATGTTGACGAAGATCGTGAGCGCGAACAGCGCGGGAAGGCTCGTACGAACCTTCTTGAACCACAGCGCCTGCGGCACGACCACGTTGCAGAACACCATGACCCAGAAGGGCAGGGCGTAGGCCCCCAGCGCCCGCCAGCGGAAGCTCTCGATCTCGATCGGGTCCGCCGAGTAGTACGCGAGGAAGAACTCCGTCCCGTACGAGAAGCCGACGATGAGGGACGTGAGGAGAACCAGCTTCGCCATGTTCTCGAAGTGGTTCTCGGTGATGTACGCTTCGAGCCCGAACGCCCACCGCAGCGGGATCATGATCGTGATCACGAGGGCGACCCCGCTGAAGATCGCCCCGGCCACGAAGTACGGGGCGAAGATCGTCGAGTGCCACCCCGGCACGATCGAGAGGGCGAAGTCCCACGAAACCACGGAGTGCACCGACAGCACCAGCGGCGTCGCGATCCCCGCCATGTAGAGGTAGATGCGGCGGTAGTGCCGCCACTCGCTCACCGTCCCCTGCCACCCGAGCGAGAACGCGCCGTAGATCTTGTACATCCAGCCCTTGGCCCGGTCGCGCAGGATCGCGAAGTCGGGGATGAGGCCGGTGTACCAGAACAGCGCGGAGATCGTGAGGTACGTCGAGACCGCGAACACGTCCATTACGAGCGGCGACCGGAAGTCCGGCCAGATCTGCCGCTGCGACGGGTAGGGCATGAGGTAGTAGAAGTACCAGACGCGGCCCAGGTGGATGAGGGGGAAGAGCCCCGCCGTCATCACCGCGAAGATCGTCATCGCCTCCGCGGTGCGGTTGATCGTCGTGCGCCAGCCGGAGCGGAAGAGGTAGAGGATCGCCGAGATCAGCGTCCCGGAGTGGGCGATCCCGACCCAGAAGACGAAGGTCGTGATGTACACGCCCCAGAACACGGGGTGGGTGATGCCCGCGACGCCGATGCCGGCCCCGATCTGGTAGAACCAGGCCCCGAACATGAGGGCGAGACCCGCCGCCGCGACCCCGAGCACGAGATAGAAGCGCTTCTCGGGCATCGCGATGGGCCGCGTGATGTCGCGGTTCGCGTCGGCCAGCGTCGGGGTGGCGGGCACCTTCGCCTCGGCGGTCGCCATCAGTGCGCCTCTTCGCCTTCACCGGCCGCCGCCGGCTCGCCGTGCCCGCCCGCCGCCATGTGCCGGTGCGTGACGTCCTCGAGGTAGGTGATCGCGGGGCGCACGCCGAGTTCTCCGAGCGCGTGGTAGCCGCGGGCGCTCTTCGCCTTGCGGGAGACCTCGCTCTCGGGATCCTTGAGGTTGCCGAAGGTGATCGCGTTCGACGGACAACTGGACTGGCAGGCGGTCATCACCTCGCCGTCCCTCACCGTCCGATCCTCCTCCTTGGCGTCGATCTTGGCCTTGTTGATCCGGTGCACGCACATCGTGCACTTCTCCATCACCCCCACCTCGCGGACGGTGATGTCCGGGTTGAGCTGGAGATTGAGAGGCCAGGCGAAGGCCCCGCCGTCGCCGCGGACGCGCGCGTCGTGGTTGAACCAGTTGAAGCGCCGGACCTTGTAGGGACAGTTGTTCGCGCAGTACCGCGTGCCGACGCAGCGGTTGTAGACCTGGACGTTGAGTCCCTCGGGGCTGTGGTACGTCGCGTAGACCGGGCACACGGGCTCGCACGGCGCGTCGCCGCAGTGCTGGCATAGCATCGGCTGCTGCACCGTCTGGAACCCGCCGTCCTCCGTCTCCTCCTCGAAGCGGTGGATACGCATCCACGACATCTCCCGCCGCATCGCCGCCTCGCGCTCGCCCACGGTGGGGATGTTGTTCTCCGAGTAGCAGGAGGTGACGCAGGCGCCGCAGCCGGTGCAGGCGTTGAGGTCGATGGTCATGCCCCAGCGGTACGGGCTGTTCGGATCGGAGTCCCACGCGGCCTCGACCATCTCGACGAGGTCGATATCGTGCGCCTCGATCTCGTGCAGCGCGTCCTCGACGTTCATGGCGTGGACGATCTCGCGGTCGAGGTCGTCGGTGGAGCCCTGCGTGACGACGAGCCGGGCCGTCTCCCCGGTGGGCGTGACGGTGACCGCCGTGCCGGCGTAGGCCAGCGCGCCGGAGCCGGGGTCCGCGTCCGCCGCGAGGAGGTCCAGCGGGTTCACGCCGCGGTTCCGCGCGTAGCGGCCGTACTCCGTGTGTCCCTGTCCGAGCGGGATCGCCACCGTATCCGGGCGGATGCCGCGGTAGACGTAGACCGGCGCCTCGATGGCGCCCTGGGCGGACTCGACCCGGACGAGGTCGCCGCGCTCGACGCCGAGTTCGTCCGCCATGTCCGGGTGCATCTCCACCCACGAGTTCCACACGACCTTCGTGATCGCGTCCGGGTGCTCCTGCATCCAGGAGCGGTTCGCGCCCCGGCCATCGTAGAACTGGGCCGTGGGGTACACGACGAGTTGCGTCCCGGAGGCCGGCTGCGGGAGCGCGAAGCCGCCGCCGCCGCCCGCGGGAGCATCGGCCTCGCCGGTCTCGGCGCCATCATCGCCCGCCCATGCCGCCGCCGAGGCGCCGCCACGCCGGAGCGCGTCGAGCCACGCGGCGTGGTCGCCGAGCCGCTCGGTCCAGGTGTTCCGCAGCACGGTCGCGTAGTCCGTCCCGCCGAACGCGCCGCCCTGTCCCGCCGCGTTCGCGACGTCCAGCAGCAGGTCCTCGCGCTGGCGCGTGTCGAACACGGGGTGCATGAGGGGCTGTCCGAGCGCCATCGCGCCGCCCGCCAGGTCCGCGTCGCACCACGACTCGAGCGCGTGGTGGCACGGGAGCACCCAGCCGCAGGCCGACGCCGTCTCGTCGAGGTGCGGCGTGATCGCGACGCTGTTCGCCACGTTGGCCAGCGCCTCGCCGAACCCCGCGGCGGCCGGGAGCGCGTAGATGGGATTGCACCCGGCCACGATGAGCGTCCGCACCTGCCCGGCCCGCATGCGCCCAATCAAAGCCTGCATGTCCGCGAAGCTCGCCGTCGTGCCCTCGGGCGCGCCGCCGCCCGGGAAGACCGAGCGGCCTGTCGCGCCCAGTACCTCGTTGAGCGCCGCGACCGCATGCTGCGCCTGCCGGGCATCGGCGCCCTGCGATTCGAGCCCCGGCGGGATCGCGACCGCGTTCTCCGCGGCGGCCAGTTCCTCTCCGAGCGCGCGGATCGCGTCAGCCGAGACCCCCGCGGCCTCCGCGGCCGACTCCGGCGACACGGCGGGCAGTCCGGCCGGAAGCTCCGCGCCGCGCGCCGCGGCCACGACGCCGGCGACCGCCAGCGCCACGGCACCCTCGGTGCCCGCCCGGGCTTCGATCCACTCGTCCGCGTTGGCGCCGGTGAGCGAGAGGCGCGGCCCGACGAAGGTGAACTTCGCGTGGTGGTGGGCCTCGATGTCCCGCGCCGCCGCAAAGCCCGCCGACATCTGCGTCGGGGCGAGCCAGGTGCCGAGGAAGTCGGCCCCGAAGCAGGCGATCGCGTCGGCGGAGGAGAGGTCGAAGTGCGGCATGCCCGCGCCGCCGCTCACGTCCGCCGTCCCGCCGGCCAGCGCCTGGTTCGAGAACGGCTCCCACGCGATGTGCTCGACGCCCATCACGCGCGCCCAGTCCGCGATGAAGCGGCCCGTCGTGCCCGTGACCCGGCCCGTGAGGAGCACCCCGCCGCCGACGCGCACCGCGTTCGTGAGCGCGGCCGTCGCATCCTCCCAGCTCGCGAACTGGAAGGGAGGCGCCCCTTCCTCCGTCGATGGATTCCGCTGCAGAGGCTGACTCACGCGATCCGGATCGTACAGGTCCTGCAGCGTCGAGTGCGTGAGCGACGAAAGGCCGCTCGTGCCTCCCCCGAACCGGTCGTTGGGGCTCAGGCCGAGCACGCGGCCGTCGCGCACCTGCGCGTGGACGGCGACCGGTTCCGGCCCCGCGTCCGGCAGCACCGTCGCGTAGGTCTCGGAAACGCCCGGCGTGATCCCCTCTTCCTCGACGAGGCTGGGGATGAGCTTGTCCCCGAAGTTCGGCGGGCCGCACGCCGCCAGCGTCGCCGCTCCGGCTCCGGAGGTCCCGAGCACCTTCAGGAAACGGCGGCGGGAAGTCCCCGTTCCGTTCGCACCGTTCGCCGCGTCGCCGTTCAGGGCGTCGGCGTTAGGCGCCGCGCCACCCGAGCAGCTCCCCGCGCAGCCGCAGCCGCCGTTGCCCCCGTTCAGTAGTGACATGCTGCGCAATCCGTGGGAGCCCGCGTCTGGCCGTAGTCCGTGTCGATGTCCCTCGGGTAGAACCCTTCCGGCTGACGGGGCGCCGGCGCACGTGGCGGCGGGTTGTCCCGCGCCAGCGTGTGGTCCGTCGCGACATCGCCGTCGGAGGGAGGCTGCCGGTGGCACTCGAGGCACCAGCCCATCGTGAGCGGCGCCCACTGGTAGACCCGGTCCATCTCCTCGACCGGGCCATGGCAATCCTGGCACTCGAGGTTCCGCAGGTGGGCCTTGTGGCTGAACTGCACGAACTCCGGCAGCTTGTACACCCACTCCCACTCGATCGGCTCGCCCCGCGCTTCGTACTGACGCAACTCTTCGACCGGCGGCAGCCCCGTGCCCGCGATGCGGTGGCACCCCATGCAGACCTCGAGCGTCGGAACGACTCCCGAGACCGACCGCTCCGTCCCGACATGGCAGTACATGCAGTCGATCTGCAGGTCCGTGACGTGGAAGCGGTGGTTGAACGGAATCGGCTGCTCGGGCCCGCGCCTCGCGTTCTCGTGATCGTAGATCGCGCGCCACTGCGCGGGCATCGTCGCGAGATCCTGCTCACCCGCGTACTGGGCCGACGCGGCGGCCGTCTCGCCCTCGCCCGCGGCCTGCGGATCCGCGCTTTCCTGAACGTGAAGGAAGGAGGACGGATCGAGGCTCGCGACCGCGAGCTCGAGTTCGCCGGTTGAAGGCCGGTACAGCGCCAGAGCGGTGGCGCCGAGGGCCGCGGCGAGGACGCCCGCGGCCGCGCGAGAGCTTATCTTCATCCGCCTCTCTGAGGGGGAATCGACGATGTGAGTCGCCCGTCAGCCTCCGCCGGCGGAAGCCCGGGTCGCGAACAAGGTAAACCCCGTTCCGGTGGATGCAACCGTCGCCGGGGACCGCCGATCCGGCCCCCTCCGAGGTTGACCGATTCGGGCCGTTCCTTTAGCATATGTCCGTCCGAGCGGGCTCCCACCCGGGGCCCGCTCGTCGTGTCTTTCGGAGGGGCCTTAGCTCAGATGGCTAGAGCGCTACGTTGACATCGTAGAGGTCACTGGTTCGAGTCCAGTAGGCCCCATCGAAACGCCGCTGCAGGGGGCTGTAGCTCAGTCTGGTTAGAGTGCCGGTCTGTCACACCGGAGGTCGCGGGTTCAAATCCCGTCAGCCCCGTTCCGAAAAGAGTGTCGAGCGAGGGGCCGTAGCTCAGTTTGGGAGAGCGCTTGAATCGCACTCAAGAGGTCGCGGGTTCAAATCCCGCCGGCTCCACTCCCGTTCGCCGCACCCCCGCACCCCCCGCGAGCCTTCTCGCCAGGGGCGCCCCGGGTAGCGGCCGACGGCTCGCCACCGTAGCTCAGGGGTAGAGCACCGCATTCGTAATGCGGCGGTCGTCGGTTCAAATCCGACCGGTGGCTCTGAAGGGCCCCTCCCGCCGACAGCCGGCAGGCTGGAGGCTTCGGAGGGAGAGGAAGCAGGGACACGCGGGTGTAGCTCAGTTGGTAGAGCGCAACCTTGCCAAGGTTGAGGTCGCCGGTTCGAATCCGGTCACCCGCTCTTCATCGCCGGCTCGCCATCTCGTTCGCGAGCCCGGCCCCCGCGCCCACCGCGCGGTCCGCAGTACCCCTCGGGGCGTGGCTCAGTCCGGTAGAGCGCTGCGTTCGGGACGCAGAGGTCCCCGGTTCAAATCCGGGCGCCCCGATTCCCGCCCGCCTGGTCATATTGGCCGGGCGTACTGTTCCGCCCGCCCGGTCTGCCAAGTCGCCCCCCGAGATTAGGCGGGCCGCCGAAGGCGGTCGTAGCCAAATCCGGGCGCCCCGATTCCCGCCCGCCTGGTCATATTGGCCGGGCGTACTGTTCCGCCCGCCCGGTCTGCCAAGTCGCCCCCCGAGATTAGGCGGGCCGCCGAAGGCGGTCGTAGCCAAATCCGGGCGCCCCTGCCCGGTCAACCAGTTGTGGTTGCATGCCCGTCCGTCGACCGCGCCAGCGGTCGCGGTTCGTTCAGCCGCGGAGCACGTTCCCGCGGGAACATCAAACCCTCGCGCGTGCCTTTACATGGCGGCAAACGGGCGTTTACGATGGTTGCAGCCCCAGCACGAGAACCTCTTGGGATTGCGCTCGACCATGGGACTCACGCACGCCGCGATCGGACTGTCCGTCGGGATTTCGCTTCTCGGCTCTGAGCTTCACGCGCAGGACTGGGGCGACCACCGCGCGTACCAGTATCAGTTCGGAGAGATCTCCATCCCGCCGGCGTCGGCGGATGAACCGATTGCGGAGACCCTGTCTCTCGAGCGTGCGCTCGCCTACCTGGAGGATGGAGCCAAGGCCTGGGCGAACCACCGCGGCTGCGTCTCGTGTCACACCACGGGTTGGTACGGGATCCTCCGTCCGCAACTCGCCGAGAGCCTGGGTCAGCCCGACCCAGCCTTCCGGACCTTCCTCGACGAGCGGCTTCAAGACAGGCTCGCCACGGACCCCGAAGAGCTCCAGCAGGATGTGAACCCCGCGGAAGTCGTGCACTTGGCCGCGTCCCTGGCATCATGGGATGCGCACGTGGACGGGCGGCTGTCTCCCGAGACCGGGCAAGCGCTCGAACTCATGTTCAGCCTTCAGCGCGACGACGGGGCGTGGCACTCGCCGGACACATGGCCGCCCTTCGAGTCCGACGCGTATCAGCTCGCGACCGTCGCGGCCATGAGCGTGGGCCTGGCTCCGGGATGGCTCGAGCAGGCCCCCTCTCCCGAGCTGCAGAAGCGGATCGCGAGTCTGCGGGAGTACCTGCGGCGGGTCCCTCCTCCCCACGACTACGCTCGCGTGGCGCTGCTCTGGGCGGACCGGTATCTCCCCGGCGTAATCGACGCCGACGCGAAGCAGGACATCGTCCGGATGATCCTGGACCGTCAACGCCCGGACGGGGGCTGGTCGATCCGCTCGTTCGCTCAGCCCGAGGAGTGGGGCCGCGGCAACCGCGCGGAACGCCTGCGAGCCGAGGTGGACTTCGGCGATCCCGCGAGCGATGGCCACCAGACCGGCTTGGCGGTCGTCGTGCTGTCGTCCGCGGGAGTGCCGGCAACGCACCCGGCCGTGCAGCGAGGCGTCGAGTGGCTCAGCCGGAACCAGAGAGAATCAGGCCGCTGGTGGACAAAGTCGCTCAATACGGAGACATGGCACTTCATCACGTATACGGGGACGCTCTACCCGGTGATGGCTCTCGCCGTGACGAGTTCTCTGGCGAGTCCCTCGTCCGAGGAGCGCTAGGGAATCGCGTCGGCGCTGGCCTCTACAATACGGCCACGTCCTCCGGCGAAGAGTCTGCGTGTCAGTTGTCGGCCGCGAGATTCAACGTGTGCACTGTCTCGCCGTCTCGCCGGACCAGCAGTCCCTGAAATTCCTCTGAAAGGCCCGTCCACGCGTGTCCCGCGGGTGCGGTGCCGAGAAAGACCCTGTCCGGTCCGCTGCCCACCAGAACGCCGTGCGGACCATTATCGTCCAGGATCAAGATGAGACCCTCCTGGATGCGATCCGTGTCGAGACCGAGACTGACCCGATAGTTGCCGTCCATAGGCTTCACGCCGTACCCCATCCGCTCGAACCCATTGGCGTCGTTGATCACCATGCCCGTGCTCGGTGCGATCCGCTGTCCGATGTTCGGATCGGGCACGGGATCCCCGACGACGAGGCGATCAAACCCCTCCTCGCTGAGGATGAGCATGCCGTTCGTCTCGTGGTTGTAGTCCTGGTAGAAGTCCATGTAGACGTCGGGGAATCCGGGTCCCCAGACCTCCCGCACGCGGGCTTCATCGGTGCGAACGCGGTCGGAGGCCTGCGGGATCGGAGCGCCGATGAGGATTCGTTCCCGCCCGCCCGCGTCCTCGATGACCAGCCCCTGGGCTCTGATTATATCATCCGTAGCCGCCCCGCTTCTGACGAAGAGCACGACCAGCGCGACGGTCATCAACGCGGCGTAGACCTGCAACCAACGAATCGAACGTGTGAGTCGTTCGCCATTCGCCATCACGGAATCCTCCTTGTCAGTTGTCAGCCGCGAGATTCAGTTGGTGCACGGTCTCGCCGTCTCGCTGGACCAGCAGTCCTTGAAATTCCTCTTCGAGACCCGTCCACCCGTGTCCTGCGGGCGCGCTGCCAAGAAAGATCCTGTCCGGCCCGGTGCCCACTAGAACGCCGTTCAGGCCATCATCTTCCAGGAGCAGGACGAGACCCCTCTTCGATACGATCCGTGTCGAGGCCCAAGCCGACGTTGTAGCGACCGTCCACAGGCGACAGGCCGTACCCCGTCCGTTCGAATCCTTCGACGTCATTGATCACCATGCCGGTAGTTGGTGCGCTACGCCGCCCGATGTTGGGATCGGGTACCGGATCCCCGACGACGAGGCGGTCGAATCCGTCCTCGCTGAGGATGAGCATCCCGGTGGTCTCGTGGCTGTAGTCCCGATAGAAGTCCATGTAGGCTTCCGGGAATCGGGGTCCCCAGACCTCGCGTACCCGGGCTTCATCGGTCCGAACGCGGTCGGCGGCCTCCGGGACCGGGGCGCCGATGAGGATTCTCTCTCGCCCGGCCGCGTCCTCGATGATCAACCCGCGGGCTCTGAGCACATCGTTCGTCGCCGCCTCGCTTCTTACGAACAGCACCACCAGCGCGATGGTCATCAACGCGGCGTAGCCCTGGAGCCAGCGAACGGAACGCGTCAATCGTTCGGAACTCGTACCCATGGAGTCCTCCCCCATACGACCCCGGCCGTCCGGTCCGCCAACACCCGACTGCGGCGTCTCGAGGGGATCCCGGATTGGCCTCCGCGCTGCTGTCGCGCATGTGACACGAGAACGTCAGACGAGGGTTGTACGAGCGCCCAGCTCTAGGGGCGTAGCAGCAAACCCAGGACCAGTCCCGCTTCGCTGGCCTTCATGCTCGAACGGACGGTGACGACGACGTCCTCGAACTCCGTGGTCCACTCTTCCCGGGCGTAGACCGAGTAGCTCGCCTCGACCCGGAGGGCGACCCGCTCGCTCAAGGCCTTTCCCAGTCCGATCCCGGACTTCCAGACCGTGAAATCCATGTCGCGGTCCTCCTGGCCGGACTGGAACTGGGCGGGATCGCAGGGCTCGGTCGTGAAACAACCGTCGAAGTGGTTGGTGAACTGCGCACCCGCAAAGCGGACGCCGACGAGGACGTGCAGACTGATGCCCCGCGACCGCAGGCCTCCCGGACTGCCGCCGAGCCTCAGCGTCATCCCGTAGCTCGTTGCCGGATCCAGGTTCCACCGGTCCGGCCAACTCTCTCCGAGTTGCTTCCGTTTCGGCGAAATCCCCACGCCCGGGAACTGCGCCTCCACGGTGCCGCCGCGGGACTCCACATCGACGGCCGCATCGAGGAAATAGGCGCCGCCGGAGAACGGCATCCGGTATCCGGCGACCAGACCGATCCCGTAGGAGAGCGCGTCCCCGGAGGCCTCGTCTTCGAACACCTGCCCGCGCCGGGGCTCCGGCACCAGCGTGTTGGGCGCCGTGTTGTCGACCGATTTCTGCATCGTCGCGCTCAGCTGCCCGAGCGGAAACGCCAGGCCCAGGTAGAAGCCGCCACTCCCCGCACTGCCCTCGTCCGCCTGGCCGGCGAGGCCGTCCGTGGCGACGAGAGCCGCCAACACGAGGCAGCCGAGCAGGCCCGTGGTCGACACTCTTGGGAACATCTTCACGCTCCGTTCTCTGCTGGTAGCGGTGGTGGCCCGGGCTAGTAGCGGTAGTGGTCCGGCTTGAAGGGGCCGTGCTTCGGCACGCCGATGTAGTCCGCCTGCGTTTCCGTCAGCTCCGTCAGGCGCGCCCCGAGGTGATCGAGGTGCAGCCGCGCCACCTTCTCGTCGAGGTGCTTCGGCAGCATGTAGACCTGCCGCTCGTAGGCCTCGCGGTTCCGCGCGAGTTCGATCTGCGCCAGCACCTGGTTCGTGAAGCTCGCGCTCATCACGAAGCTCGGATGCCCCGTCGCGTTCCCGAGGTTGAGCAGCCGCCCCTCGGACAGGATGAGCACCGAGTGTCCGTCCTCGAACACGAACTCGTCGTACTGCGGCTTGATGTTGTTCCGCGTCACGCCGGCCTTCGCGAGCCCGGCCATGTCGATCTCGTTGTCGAAGTGGCCGATGTTCCCGACGATCGCCTTGTCCTTCATACGCGCCATGTGATCGAAGTTGATCACGTCCCGGTTGCCCGTCGCCGTGATGAAGATGTCCGCCGTCTCCACCACATCCTCGAGCGTCCGCACCTGGAAGCCCTCCATGGCGGCCTGGAGCGCGCAGATCGGGTCGATCTCCGTCACGACCACGTGCGCGCCCTGCCCCTTGAGCGCCTGCGCGCACCCCTTCCCGACCTCGCCGTACCCGCACACGACGGCGGTCTTGCCCGAGATCATCACGTCCGAGGCGCGGTTCAGCCCGTCGATGACCGAGTGACGGCACCCGTAGATGTTGTCGAACTTCGACTTCGTCACCGAGTCGTTCACGTTGATGGCGGGGAAGAGAAGCGTCCCCTCCTCCGCCATCTCGTACAGGCGGTGGACGCCGGTCGTCGTCTCCTCCGACACCCCCTGGATGCCGGGCGCCGTGCGCTCCCACCGGCCCGGGTCCTTCGCCGCGATCCGGCGCAGCGTCTCGAGGATGACACCCCACTCCTCCGGCTCCGTCTCCGCGTCGAAGTCCGGAATGTTCCCGGCGCGCTCGAACTCGAGCCCGCGGTGGAGGAGAAGCGTCGCGTCGCCCCCGTCATCGACGATGAGGTCCGGGCCCGAGCCATCCGGCCACAGGAGCGCCTGCTCCGTGCACCACCAGTATTCCTCGAGCGTCTCCCCCTTCCAGGCGAAGACGGGGATCCCGCGCGGGTCTTCCGGCGTGCCGTCCGGCCCCACCGCGACGGCCGCGGCCGCGTGATCCTGGGTCGAAAAGATGTTGCAGGAGACCCAGCGCACGTCCGCGCCCAGATCGGCCAGCGTCTCGATGAGGACGGCCGTCTGCACGGTCATGTGCAGCGAGCCCATGACCTTCCGGCCCGCGAGCGGCTTCGCGTCGCGGTATTCCGCCCGCACCGACATCAGCCCGGGCATCTCGTGCTCGGCGAGCCGGATCTCCTTGCGGCCCCACTCGGCCAGGCTCAGGTCCGCGACCCTGAAGGGAATCCGGCCGGCGGCGGTTTGGGTCGATTCGTGAAGTACGGCGCCTTCCATCGTCTATCTCCTTGGGTGTTCAGGCAGTCTTTGCAGTCTTCGTTGTGCAGACAGCTTTCCGGGCGGTGGCCGCGAAGAGCGCCGGTCCGGCCGCCTCGGGTTCGGGGGCGAGCGGAAGGTGACGGTACCCTTCGAGACCGGCGCTACGCGTCCAGTCGCGCATCTGATCCTCCGTGAAGCCGAGCCACAGGTGCCCCATGGTTTCTCGATACTCCTCTCTGTCGTGCGCGCGCATGTCGAGCACGAGGAGTCTCCCGTTCGGGGCCAGTGCCCGGGCCGCCTCCGCCAGCACCCGGCCGGGTTCGACGGTGAAGTGGAGGACGAGCATCAGCACGGCCAGGTCGAGTTCCCCGTCGTCGACGGGGAGCGACTCCAGTTCTCCCTCGCGGACCTCGACGTTGTCGCGTTCGCCCAGGCGCACGGCCGCCGCCGCCAGCATCTCGGGCGATCGGTCGACCGCGATCACGCGCTTCACGAAGGGCGAGATCATGTTTGCCAGCGTCCCCGTCCCCGCGCCGAGATCGCCCACGACCCACTCCGGATCGAGCAGACCGAACAGCGCCGCGAACCGGGCGTCGCTTCCGAACAAGTCGTCGCGGAGGGCGTCCCATTCCGCTGAGGATTCGGAGAAGAAGGCCGCGGCCCGATCCCGGCGCTCGGCGAGCACGCTCTCGGCCCGCTCGGCATCGTCCACGGCCCAACGGGCCCCCGCGAGACTCCCGGCCGTGACCTGCCACAACTCCCGGGCACCGGCCTCGAGAACGCCCTCCATCCGGTAGAACCGGGTCTTGCCTTCGTGTCGCCGGCGCACCCAGCCATCATCCGCGAGCACGCGGAGGTGACGCGAGACCGTGGACTGCGGGAGCTGGAGCACGGAGACCAGTTCCGAGACGGTAAACTCGTTCCGGTCCAGGAGCGTAAGCAGCCGCAGCCGGTTCTCGTCCCCGAGGGATTCAAGGCGGGAGAGAAGATCCCGAGTCGGTGCGGGCGCCCGTGCGGCCATCGTATCCATAAATCCAAATATATGGATACGAAAATGTTGGCGCTACGCTCGCTTCAGGACCGGCCCGCTGCGATCTGTGCGATCATGTCGTCTATGTCGGCCGTCGGACCTTCGATCTTCCGCAAGGCCTCGAGCGCTTCCGTGTGCGAGCCGCCGGACTCGCGTTCAAGGCGCTCCGTGATCGCCCGACAAACCCATGCTTCCGGCGCGACCTGTGATTGCCCCGCCGCCTCACACAGGCGGTGGTACAACGAAGCGGAGACCAACACTTCCAAACGGTGATTCTGCACTTCACCCCCCCCTCCCTCACTCTGGACGGACCCCTTCGGTCGTCAGCTTGACCCTATCACCGTACAAGCTAGCTTCACGTCCACATCGGGGCGTGGCGCAGCCCGGTAGCGCGCCTGAATGGGGTTCAGGAGGTCGCGAGTTCAAATCTCGCCGCCCCGATTTTGCTTCAAGCTTATCCGATCAGGAAGACGGGACCCGCCTGGAATCCGAGATGTCGCGTTTTCCAGTACCCGTCGTCGCGAATCGCGGTCAGGCCAAACGAGTAGAGGGCGTCGAGGCCGAACCGGAGGCGGTCGGCGAGCGGTATTTCGAGCCCGACGCCGGCCGACAGGCCGAAATTGATCGACTTCACGTTCGTGCTCAGGCCGAGGTTCGGATGGTCGCAGGCAGTACGGACACGCTCGGACAGGGGCAGCAGGGGCGGACTAAGGCCCCGCCCCACTGGCTCGGGATGCCGGGTAAAGCCCGCCGCCACATGGCATGAGCGTTTGAGTGCGGTCCACGGACCGAACAAGATGCCCACCGCCCAGCCATCCCGTGCGGTCGGAGTCCACCGGCCCAACGCGGACAACTGGACGTAATCCACCCACAGGGAGACCGTGTGCCCTCGATGATCGCGGCCAGCCTCACCGTCGGCCTCTATCGGTGAATAAGACCCGCCGAGCCTCAGGCTGACCGCATCGGAGAGTTGGATTCCGACATCGATGCCGACGATGGCCACCGCGCGCGTCTCCGTATCGTACCCCTCCGGCATGGTGACGGTGGAGACACCGATGCCGCCCCGAACCCCGAGCGTGGTTTGGGCCGCTGCCGGCGTGGCCAGGAGCATGAGACCGAAGAACACGATTCTGCGCATGACTCGCTCACCTCGGAGCAAGGGGGCCTGATTCCGTCACCGGCGCCTAAACCTGACACCCGTGGAAGCCGGAAGAGTTTCAAGCGCCGCGCGGGATTACGTCTCTAGGGCCGGCTGGACGTATCGGGACCCTCCCGGCAGCTTGCGGGAGACGGTGTCCGGGAAAGAGGAGAGGAACATGGGCTCACGATCGGTCTTCGCGGCGGCTTGCTTTCTTTCCTTCTTCTCCGTGCCGGCTGCGGCGGCCGCGCAGGAAACATCCCCGCCCCTCGCGATCGTCGGGGCGACGATCATCGACGGAAACGGCGGTGCCTCCATCGTTGACGGGACGATCGTCATCGAGGGGGATCGGATCGCCGCCGTGGGGCCAAGCGCCGACGTGGCCGTTCCCGCGGGCGCGGAAGTCATCGACGGGAGCGGCAAGTTCGTCACGCCCGGGTTCGTGGACACCAACGTCCACATGTCGCTTGCCTTCGGGCGGGGAGGGCGTGTCGAGGAGCACGCGGCGTACTGGGCGCACCACGAGGCGCTCATCCTTCAGGGGCTCCAACTCCACCTGAAGCACGGGGTGACGACCGTCCGCGACAGCTACGGCGTGCTGCGTCCCATGCAGCGGGTCAAGAAGAAGATCGATTCCGGGGAGGAGATCGGCCCGCGCACCTACCTCGCCGGCAACATCGTGGGCTGGGGCGGGCCCGCCTCCGAGACGTTCGCCGGCCTCCCGGAGTCGGAGATCAGCTTCTTCGCCGAGCAGATGAACGACGAGGTCACGCTCGGAAGCGGCGAAGAGATGATGCACATGACGCCCGACGAGCTGCACGTCGCGATCAATGCCTATCTCGACCACGGGCCGGACTTCATCAAGTACGGCGCCACGCACCACTTCAACTATCCGGCGGGTATCTCGTTCTCGCCGCGAGCCCAGCGGGTGATCGTCGAGGAGACGCACAAGCGCGGGCTCGTCGCCGAGACCCATGCCACGAGCCTCGAAGGCCTGCGCCTCTCGATCCTCGCGGGGATCGACCTCATCCAGCACCCGGACAACGTCGGGAACCGCACGATCACCGATGAACTCGTCGACATGATCGTGGAGCGCAACATCGTGTGCTCGATGCTCATCAACCAGTTCACGGGTCCCAGTTGGCAGTTCCACGTCCGCAACATGGAGCGCGCGCGGGAGGATCTCGCCGCGGCCCAGTCTCGCGAGCGTCAGCGGCGCATCCCCCCGACGACCGCGGAGATCCGCCGTCGCGTCCAGGACACCGGCCTTCCACAGCCGGGATCCGTGATGGAAGGACGCTGGACGACGAAGCGGACGAACGCGAAGAAGCTCATCGAAGCGGGCTGCATCGTGACCGTCGGCACCGACAACACGCTCTTCGGGCGCGGGGGCGTGGCGGCGGACTTCCTGCGCGAGGAGCCCGAGAACATGGAGCACCAGCTCCCCGGGCTGGGCACGATCTTCGCCATCGAGGGGCTCGTCGAACTCGGCATGACGCCGCTGGAAGCGATCACCGTCGCCACGAAGAACGGCGCCATCGCGAGCAAGGCGCTCGACGACTACGGCACGCTCGAGGCAGGGAAGGCCGCGGACATCGTCGTCCTCGACGCCGACCCGCTCGCCGAGATCGCGAACATCCGACAGCTCTCGATGGTCATCAAAGGCGGCCGGATCGTCGACATCGAGGCCCTGCCCACCGACCCCATCGCCCTCGACTGGGCCGCCGACCCGCCGAACGGGTCGCGCTAGGACCTCACGCTAGGGCATCAGCGGGAGCAGGACGTGCGAGGCGTTCGCGGCCTCGTGGTAGACCGTGTTGTTCGCGACCTGCCACCGGCGGTCGCGCGGATTTCCCGTGTTCCGGTTGATGTCGAAGTTCGGGAAGCTGCTGCTGTAGACGTCGACGCGGATCCGGTGTCCCGCCTTGAAGAGGTTCGCCGAGGGTTCGAGCGGGAACTCGAGGCGGTAGACCTCTCCCTCCTCCATGAGCACGGACTGCTCGAACCCGTCCCGGTAGCGGGCGCGGAGGATGCCCTCGGAGACCGGGAACGCGTAGCCGCTCGGATAGTCCGCGTTCGACGGATGGACATCGAGCAGCTTCACGTAGAAGTCGGTGTCCGGCGCGTCGGATGAGATGAAGAGAACCGCCGTGATGTCTCCGGCGATCGTCAGGTCGTCGGGGAGCGGGTCCGTCTGGAAGACGAGCACGTCCGGGCGGGAGGCGATCGGCATGCCGGGGATCCCGTGGCCGGGCAGCGTCTCCATTTCGATCTGGTCGCGCGGGCCCATCCCCTGGAACCCGAACTCGAGCGCGGGGCCGTAGGCCACGATGCAGCGGCCGTTGCTGGAGACCGAATTGCGCGGGTCGTACGTGTAGGTCGTTGAGGAGGCGCGCGCGGACGGCGCCTCCGGGGAGAGCCCCCCTCCCTCGTGGAGATGGAATTCGGTCGGCCGGGCCGCGACCGGGGGCCAGCTTTCCTCGTAGCGCCACGCGCCGCCCTGGTTGAGGCGGCCGTTCTCGGCCTTCCGCCCGTCGCCCCCGCCCATGATGAAGTACTTGGCGGGCGCCCACACGTCGGCGCTCTCGTCGCCCTTCAGCCAGCGGTCGAACCAGCGGAGTTCCAGGTTCAGGTAGTCGTCGTAGGTGACGATCCGGGCGCCCTCGGTGCCGAAGTTCACGTCCCCGATCGACGACGCGAAGTTGTTGTGCGTCCACGGACCGATGAGGATGTGCTGGTCCTCCCGCTCCATGCGCACCATCGCCTGGTACCCGTCGCTGATCGTGCGCGGATACCAGTCGAACCAGCCCACGACCCAGAGGATGGGCATGTCCGGGTACGACTCGAAGTGCTCGTCCATGCCGAGGCCCGGCTGCCGCCAGAAGTCGCTGTAATCGTAGTTGTCGAAGTAGAGCTGGTGGGCGGCTTCCTCGTAGGTGGGGGCGAGGCTGAGCGGGGTCTCCCCGCGCCGCCATGGGATGCGCGAGGCCCAGTCGAGAAACGTCTGCCCCGTGCGCATCTCGTTGATCGCTTCGGTGATCTGCGGGTTCGCGCGCGCCTCGTTCCCGTTCGACGCGACCGACAGGATCCACTGCAGCAGCCCCAGTCCCAGGGCGCCGCCGCACTTCATGCTGTAGGTGTAGGCGTTCGTCGGACCCTGGTAGGGGATCATCGTCTTGAGGCCGGGCGGGTTCAGCGTCGCGGTCTCGAACTGGACCCACGCCTGGTACGAGACGCCGTACGTCCCCACCTGGCCGTCGCAGGACGGGTGCCGCGCGACCCACTCGACCGTGTCGTAACCGTCTTCCGGCTCCTGGACGAAGGGGAAGAAGTCGCCCGGCGAGTTGAATCGCCCGCGGCAGTCCTGGACGACGGACACATACCCGTTCCGCGCGAAGAACATCGCGTGCTCGATCGAGATCGGGCGCATCTTGTCGTACGGAGTCCGCGCGAGGACGGCGGGGAGCGGCTCCTCCAGCGGGACGCCGTCCACCGCCGGCAGGTAGAGATCCGTCATGAGTTCGAGGCCGTCGCGCATGGGGACCGGCACGTCCTTCACGATGACGACATCCCCATCGGTCTCCGGGAGTGGGCGCGGAGCCGGCCCCTCGGTGCCCCCGGCCAGCGCGTGGGGGTCGAGGGCGGCGCCGATTCCGGCGAACCCCGCTCCGGCCAGTCCGGCTCGAACGAACGATCTGCGGTCCATGTGGCCCTCCGGTAGGCGTGAGAGGCGGGACAATCGCTGGCGGCGGGCGCCCGATTCCCAACCTACGGATGCCGACCACCGCGTCCAGACGTGGCGGGCGGCGGCGAATCTGGTCGTGGACGGCGGTGCCTTGTCACGGGAAACGCCCGCGTCGAACGTTGGAAGTGCGATGACGGGCAACCAGTTCCACCTCGGGATAGACGTGGGCGGCACCTTCACGGACGCGGTCCTGATCTGTGAGGAGACGGGGCGCATCGACACCGCCAAGGTCCCGTCCACGCCCGCGGATCCCTCCATCGGCTTCATGGCGGCGGTGGAGCGCGCCCTCGAGAGGGGTGAGGTCGATCCGGGCGCCGTCTCCCACCTCGTTCACGGGACGACCGTCGCGACGAACTCGCTCATCGAAGGGAAGACGCCGCAGACGGCCTTCGTGACCACGGAGGGGTTCGGCGACATGCTCGAGATCGCGCGCCAGGTCCGGCCCTCTCTCTACGACGTCCACTTCGAGAAGCTGCGCCCGCTCGTCCCGCGCGACCTGTGCTACGAGGTGCCGGAGCGGCTGGACGCGGCCGGCGACGTCCTCCGGCCCCTCGAGGAGGACGCGGTCCGGGAGATCGCCGCGGCCCTGCGGACGCGAGAGGTCCGGTCCGTTGCCGTGTGCCTCCTGCACGGCTACGCGAACCCGGCGCACGAAGAGCGCGTGGCCGAGATCCTGAGGGAAGAGGATCCCGATCTCCTCATCTCCCTCTCGTCGATCGTGTGCCCCGAATTCCGGGAGTACTTCCGGGCCAGCACGAGCGTGATCAACGCCTGCATCGTTCCCGTCGTGGCGCGCTATCTAGCCGGGGTCGAGGAGGGGCTCGGGCGCGCCGGTCTCGATGCGGAGCTTCTCGTCATGCAGTCGAACGGCGGGGTGCTCACCGCGGAACAGGCGGCGAGCAAGCCGGTGTTCATGGTCGAGTCCGGACCCGCCGCGGGCGTGGTCTCCGCCAACTTCATCGCGGGCCAACTCGGCCACGCGGACCTGATTTCCTTCGACATGGGAGGGACGACGGCCAAGGCCGGGCTGGTCCTCGACGGCCGACCGCGCGTCACGAAGGAGTACGAGGTCGGGGCCCGGGCCCAGCCGGGGCAGGGGATGACGCGGGCCGCCGGTTATCCGATCCGCACGCCGGTCATCGACCTCGTGGAGGTGGGCGCGGGCGGGGGGAGCCTCGCCTGGGTGGACGCCGGCGGCGGGCTTCGCGTGGGGCCGCGGAGCGCGGGCGCCGACCCGGGGCCGATCTGTTACGGGAAGGGCGGGACCGAACCCACGATCACGGACGCCAACCTCGTGCTCGGCCGCCTGAACCCGGACTACTTCCTGGGCGGCGAGATGGAACTCGACGTGGACGCGGCCGCCGCGGGCATCCGCGAGCGCTGCGCGGAGCCGCTCGGCCTCGACCCGGTCGAGGCGGCGAACGGGATCATCGAGATCGCGAACGCGACGATGATCAACGCGCTGCGGCTCGTCACCGTGCGGCGGGGCAACGACCCCCGTGAGCTGACGATGGTCGCCTTCGGCGGGGCCGGGCCGCTGCACGCGAACCGGCTGTGCATGGAGATGCAGATTCCCACGCTCGTGGTGCCTCCGAGCCCGGGGACGGCGTCCGCCCTGGGTCTCCTCGTCACGGATCTGCGGCACGAGTTCTCGCGCACGCGGGTCACGGCCGTCGGCGTCGCGGACGCGGCGCGGATCCGGTCGCGCTTCGAGGCGATGGAGGAGGAGGGTCGGCGTACGCTCCGGCGCGAAGGGGTGGCCCCGGAGGACATGGAGTTCCGGCGGGGGATCGAGATGCGGTATGCCGGCCAGTCCTCCGAGGTGCCCGTCGCGTTGCCGCGGGAGGGGATGGACGATGGGCCGGACGACGGGTCGGACCGGAAGTTGGACACGGCGACGCTGGCCGATGCCGTGCGCCGCTTCCACGTGGAGCACGAGCGGGCCTACGGGCACGGCTACCCCGAGCAGCCCGTCGAACTCGTGAACTTCACCGTCACGGCCATCGGCAGGATCGCGCGGCCCCGGCTCCCGAGGATCGGCTCGAACGGAAAGGACGTCTCGGACGCCCAGCGGGGGACGCGGCGGGTGTTCTTCGCCGACGCAGGCGGCTTCGTCGAGACCGGGATCTACGACCGGGCGCGGCTAGGGGCAGGCCACGTCGTGGCCGGTCCCGCCGTCATCGAGGAAGTCGACTCCACCACGCTCGTGCATGCCGGATACCGGGCGACCGTGGACGAGTTCGGCAACCTCCTGATCGCCGCGAGAGGCGCCGCGTGAAGGGGCGGGACCCGAGCGGAGGTCGACCCGACGGCGGCGCGGCGGGCCCGGCCGCGGGCCGCCCGGACCCGGCCCGCATGGACCGGATCGCGCTCCCGCGCCTCAACCCGTGGCTCGCGCTCCTCATCCTCGTGCTTTTGGGCTTCGGCTACATCGGGCTCTGGGGCTGGCTGCTGGGAGGGCAGCCGTGACGGAGGGCCTGCAGCTGTCATGGTGGCTCATCGGGGCCTACCTCGCCCTCATGCTGGGGGTCGGCGTGTGGTTCCGGCGGCGGGTACGCTCCGTCGAGGACATGGCGGTGGCGGGGCGCCACTCGGGGGTGTGGCTCATCGCCTTCTCCGTCGCCGCCACCTGGATCAACGGCACCACCCTGATCGGGATCTCGGCGCTCGGCGCGGACTTCGGCCTCGACGCCTACTGGAGCGGCGGCTCCTTCATGCTCGGGACGATCTGGATCGCGTACTTCATCATCCCGCGGCTGTGGGAGACCGGCGTCATCACGATCCCGGAACTCTTCGGCCGCTGCTTCGGTCCGCGGCACCGGATCGTCTCGCTCCTCCTCGTCATCCTCCGGGACATGGGGGTGACGGCGGGGACGATCGGGGCGCTGACCCTCGTCACCACCGCGGTGCTCGGCATCTCGGTGGCGGAGTCGCTCCTCCTCTGGCTCGGCGTCACGTCCGTCTACGTGTTCCTGGGTGGCATGTGGGCGGTGATGGCGACCGACGCGATCCAGTTCTTCATCATCCTGGCCGGTTCGATCGCGGTGCTCGTGGCGGGGCTCGTTGCCGCCGGAGGGCTCGGCGGACTGAGCGCCAGCCTCGATCCGGCCCTCATCGACATCTTCGGCCGGGCGGGCGTCACCCAGGTCCTGGCCTGGATCGTCATCGGTCTGGCGATCACGGGTGCGTACCAGGGGCTCATCCAGCGCGGCTTCGCGGCGAAGAGCGCGGACGTGGCCCGGCGCGGGTTCCTGTACGGCGGGGTCATCGCCTCGATCTGGTACATGACGCCGCCCCTGATCGGAATCGTCGCCCGCACGATCTACGGGCCGGCCCTCGCGGCGGAGGACGCCTTCGTCACGCTCGCGTTCGGGGCGGCGGGGAACGAACTGGCGAGTCTCGTCGTCGTGTGCGTGCTGGCGGCGAGCATGTCGACGCTCTCCAGCACCATCAACACCATCGCCTCCAACTTCACGCTTGATTTGTATGCGCGCTTCATCGCGCCCACGGCGAGCGCCGTGCGGCAGCTCTGGGTGTACCGCCTCAACGTCCTCCTCGTCGGGGCGCTCGCTGCGGCCCTCTACCTGGCGCTTCCCCTCCTCATCGAACTGTTCTGGATCGGAGGACGGATCATGGGGGCCTCCGTCGCCCCCGCGCTCGTCGGGCTCGTCCTCTTCCCGTCGCTCCGGCAGGCGCCGCGGACGGTGATGGCGGCGATGCTCATCGGCGCCGCGGTGCAGGCGGTGTGGCAGACATTCGGGGCGATCCGCGAGGTGGGAGCCGTCGTCATCATCTGGGAACTGGATCCGATCCTGGTCGGACTGCCGCTCACGATCCTGATTCTGTGGGTCGGGGCGCGTCTCGAAACTCGAACCGGGGGCCGAAATGCCGCAGCGTGAGAGTCGGACCGTGAGAGCCGGACCGTGAGTGCCGTGGATCCGGTCCTCTTCGAGGTGATCCGGAACGCGCTCGTCGAGGCGACGGAGGAGATGTCCGTCACGCTCCAGCGCACCGCCTATTCGACCAACATCAAGACGCGGCTCGACTACTCGTGCGCCTTCGTGGACGCGGACGGGCGGATGATCGCGCAGGCGTTCTGCCAGCCCGCGCACCTCGTGACGATCGGGCGCCTCGTCCCCCGCGCGGTGGCCGAATACGAGGCGGAGCACGGGCAGGGGAGGCTCGGGCCGGGGGACGGGCTGCTGGTCAACGATCCGCACCGGCAGGCGAGCCATCTCAACGACGTCTTTCTCATCGCGCCCTTCTTCCACGAGGGGGAACTCACGGGATACGTCGCCAACTGCTGCCACCACGTGGACGTGGGAGGCGGGGCGCCCGCGAGCATCGGCGCGTTCCGCGAGATCTACCAGGAGGGGATCATCCTCCCCGTGGTGAAGCTCTACGACGGCGGCGACCTGGTGGACGACGTGCTGAAACTCATGCTCGCCAACGTGCGCGCGAAGAAGGAGGTGGCGGGCGACCTGCGGGCGCAGCACGCGGCGAACGAGATCGGGCTGCGGCGGCTCTCCGCCCTGTGGAAACGCTACGGCACGGAGATGCTCGGTTCCTACATGGACCGCATGGTCGAGTACAGCGAACGGCGGCTGCGGGCGGAGCTGGCGGAGCTTCCGCGGGGCGAGTTCGCGGCGGAGGGGTGTCTCGACGACGACGGAATCACCGGGGAGCCCGTTCGCCTGAAGGTCCGGATCCGGTTCGACGGCTCGACGGCGCGCTTCGACTTCACGGGGACCGACGCGCAGCGCGCGGCGCCCATGAACTGCAACCTGACGCAGTGCTTCACCGCCTGCGTCTACGTGCTCAAGTGCCTGGTCGACCCGGACATCCCGCTGAACGAGGGCTTCTATCGCCCCATCGAGGTGATCGCGCCGGAGGGGTCGGCGGTGAACGTGCGGCCGCCGGCGGGGGTAGTCGGTGGGTGGGAGGTCGCGATGCGGCTGTGCGACATCATGTTCCGGGCGCTCGCGGGCCCCATGCCGGCACGCGTTCCCGCGGGAACGAAGGGGATGATCTGCCATGTGGGGTTCGGGGGAGAGGATCCGGGGACAGGGGAGTACTACTGCTTCCTCGAGACGCTCGCGGGCGGGTACGGCGGGCGGCACGACGCCGACGGCCCGGACGCGGTCCAGACCCACATCCAGAACACGCAGAACGCTCCGATCGAGGAGACCGAACTCAACTATCCGGTGCGGATCCACGAATACAGCCTCGTCCCCGACTCCGAGGGGGCGGGCCGGCGGCGGGGCGGCCTCGCGCTGTGCCGCGAGTACGAGTTCGTGGGCCACGAGCCGACCTTCACGACGCTGGCCGACCGGGCGCGGTTCCCAGCCCACGGCCTGCACGGGGGAGATGATGGGAGGGTCGCGAGCTACAGGCTGATCTCGGGCGGCGAGGCGCGGGATCTGGGCTCGAAGGCGACGGTGCAGCTCAAGACGGGAGACCGGGTGCGGATCGAGACGGCCGGCGGGGGCGGGTTCGGGCCGGCGCACGAACGGGATCCGGACGCGGTGCTCCGGGACGTGCGGGAAGGCAAGATCTCCCGCGCCCGGGCGCGCGTCGCCTACGGAGTGGCCATCAAGCCGGGGGAATGGGCCGTCGATCTCGCGGAGACGAGGAGTCTGCGCCGAGCACCGGGACGATGACCGCGGGCGTGAAGACCGCCGACGCCGTGGTCATCGGTGGCGGGATCATGGGCGCAAGCGCCGCGCACTTCCTCGCGAAGCGGGGGTTCGGCCGCGTCGTACTCCTGGAGAAGGGGCGCCTGGCGGGCGTGAGCACGGGACATTCCGCCGCCATCGTCCGTACGTACTACTCGAACCCGGTCACGCTCGAACTCGCGAAGCGGGCCCTTCACATGTTCGAGAACGACCGGGATCGGCTCGGCGGCGACTGCGGGTTCCGTCCCATCGGCTTCCTGCTCCTGATCGGCGAGCGTCTGCGTGCCGCCGGGGAGCACATCCTCGAGTCGGAGCGGCGGCACGGGCTCCACGTCGAGCGGCTCACCGTGGAAGAGGTGGCCGATCTGGCACCGCCCCTCGCTTTGGACGGCGTGTCGTACGGCATCCTCGAGTCCCGCTCGGGTTACGCCGACCCGACGCGCACGACGGAAAACCTCGCGGCCGCGGCCCGCCCGTGGGGGCTCGAACCCCGCGCCGGCGTCGCCGCCATGGGGGTCCGCCTGCACGGGGACCGGGTCGTGGCGGTGGAGACCGAGGACGGGACGATCGCGACAAACGTCGTCGTGAATGCCGCGGGTCCCTGGGCGGGGCAGGTCGGCTCCTGGCTCGGCCTCAAATACTCGCTGCGCTGGAGCCGCGAGAGCGATCTGTTCGTGGAGCGACCGGCCGGGTTCGACGCCCTTCCGGTGGTCTCGGACCCGGGCCTGCGCGTCTACCTGCGGCCCTACGGGGACGACCGGATCATCGCCGGATTGGGGGCGCCCAAGGACATCGAACCGGTGGATCCGGACGACTGCGATCCGGCCCTCGATCCAGAGATGCGCGAGCGCATCGAGCGCCCGCTCTTCCAGCGGATCCCGGCCCTGGCCCGCGCCCGGCACCTCGGCGGCTACGCCTCGCTCTACACGATCACGGACGACTGGCACCCGATCGTCGGCCCGGAGCCCGGCCTCGAGGGCTACTACGCCTTCTTCGGCGGCAGCGGCCACGGGTTCAAGCTCGGCCCCCCGATCGGCGAGGCCCTCGCCGATGTCATCTGCGGCGAGACACCGGAGATCGACCTCTCACTCTTCCGCCCCGGCCGCTTCGTTGACGGCGAGCCGCTCACATCCGCCTGGGGCGAAGGCAACCGCGGCTAACTTGTTGATTCCCGCTTGAAGAACGCGCGTATGTTAGAGCCGAAGCAATGAGTTCGATCTCAAAGAGAGGGTTGCGAGTTGGCTGATTTCGGTCTTTATTCGGTACATGAATCCAGAGATTCGTAGGCAGGGGTACGCGACACATGGGTGAAAAAACGGCCATCGAGTGGACCGACGCCACGTGGAATCCGGTCACCGGATGCACAAAGGTAAGCGCCGGCTGCGACAACTGTTACGCAGCGGCGTTTGCCCGTCGGCGACTCAAGCATACATATCTCTTGCGTCGACCCGCCGTCGAAACGGACGAGAACGAAGCGGACCCCTTTGCCGTGAGGCTGTGGCCGGAGCGTCTGGCGCAACCCGAACGCTGGTCTCGGCCGCGGATGATCTTCGTGAACTCGATGTCCGATCTGTTCCACAAGGACATCCCGGTCGACTACGTGCGCCGCATCTTCGAGGTCATGCTGGCCTGCGACCGACACATCTACCAGGTGTTGACGAAACGACCGGCTCGGGCGGCCAACTTCTGGGCATCACATGCGAAGGCGCTGGGATACGCCGAGGTCCCGGCCCACATCTGGCTGGGCACGTCGATCGAGAACCAGAGGGTTGCCTATCGGCGCTCTCATTTGGTCCGCGTTCCCGCTGCGGTGCGCTTCCTGTCGTGTGAGCCGCTCCTGGGGCCGCTCGACCTCGACCTTGGGGGCATCCACTGGGTCATCGTCGGGGGTGAGAGCGGTCCGAATCATCGATCGATGGAGTCCGGCTGGACGCGCTCGATCCGTGAACAATGTCAGCGAAGCTCGGTACCCTTCTTCTTCAAGCAATGGGGCGGGAACACGCCGAAGGCGGGTGGCCGACTCCTGGACGGGCGGGAGTGGAGCGAGTTCCCCGAGGTTGTGGCATCGACGGCCTTGGCCGGTGCCGCTACGTGATGACAGCGCCAAGGGCAACAGTCTGGCCGCTCGGCCCACACTCGCTGGGCAAGCATCGAGTGCTGAAGGAATACCTGAAGGCCTGGCTCCCGATCCTCGGACAGACCCAGGGGAGAATCCTCTTCCTAGACGGCTTTGCAGGGCCAGGCGAGTACAAGCGAGGCGAGAAAGTGTCCCCGATTATCGCCCTTGAGGCGTTCCTCAACCATTCGGCAAGACAGAAGATCACGGCCGAGGTAAAGTTCATTTTCATCGAAAAGGAACGAGACCGCGCCGAGCACCTCAGGCAGCTCGTGATCCCCTTGGCGGAACGCCTACCCGCGGGGTCCGACGCGCAGATCGTCTGCGGCGCATTTGACGAAACGGTGGCGAGAGAACTCGACGCCCTCGTCGACGCGAACGAGACCCTTGCCCCGTGTTTCGCGATGGTCGACCCGTTCGGGGTTCGCGATACGCCGATGGCTGTTCTCCGTCGCATCCTGGCTCACGCGAGGAGTGAAGTCTACGTCTCGGTGATGTACGAGTACATCAACAGGTTCGACGAGGCGGCTGAGTTCGAGGCTCCTCTCACTTCGCTCTACGGTTGCACCGATTGGAAGGAGTGCGCCGACATCGCTGATTCCCGCGATCGCCGCCAGTGCTTCTTTGATCTGTACAAGCGACAGCTGAAGGAGGCCGGAGCCGAGCAAGTCATCCATTTCGACCTCTACGAAGGCAGTCGACACAAGTACAGCATCTTCCACGCGAGTCGGCATGCCCTGGCTGCAGACAAGATGAAGGCAGCGATCTGGAGCATCGATCCGGGCGGCAGCTTCATCTTCCGAGGAGGACAGACCGACCAACTTCTGCTTGGTGTCGATGAACCGAACTTCGCACCGTTGCGGGATGCCCTACGGGATGAGTTTCGAGGACCGCGTTGGTCGACGATTGAACAGGTCGAGAGGTTCGTTATGTCGGACAAGACGGACTATCACAAGTCGCAACTTCGCGACTACGCACTAGAACCAATGGAAGTCGCGGGAGAGGTCGACGTTCTACGTGCCGCGTCAAAGGAGCAGGCGCAGCAACCTGCGCTCCCCGGTTTCGACATGGGCGCCGCGCTCCCACGGAAGAAGAAGAAATACCCGCAGGGAACGAGACTTCGATTCATCTAGCCTGCGGCCAACGCGACGCGGCGTCTGGCCTACGCGTCCGCCACGCTCCTGCTGTGAACGTCGTCAGCGCTCTCGGAGGCGATCGCTTCAAGCTTCCTGCGCACCCGCTCCACCCTCCGCCGGTTTACCCCAAAATCGAACAGGCCGATGCGAGACGTCGACGCTACATGGGCGACGTCCTCCGACGGGCACCACCGGAACTCCAGATCGTCGCGGAACCCGAGCCGGGTTCGGCAGACGGCGTGCAGGTAATCGTCCGTCGCCGTGACGAGGCGGGTACGCGGCATGGCGGCGACGACTGTCCGGAGGCGACGAAAGAGGTTGACCGGGCCTCCCGGCGCGTGGAACGGTGCCACCCGGTGAATCCACCACGCGCCGGGTTCGCTGCTCACATGGTCGTGCCTGAGCCTCCGGAACCGGCGTGTCGCAATCTCGTCGCTTATCAACGGGGCATGAAGCGCTGCATCCGGCGGCCGGTGGAGGCTTCGCCGACGTAGATGTTGCCGCGGGAGTCGACGCTCATCCCGTGCGGGCGCAGGAACTGGCCCAGTTGGCGCCCGCCGCGGCCGAATTCTCCCACGATCTCGAGGTCGGCGCGGCGCAGGATCCACACCTTGTGGTTCGTGCCGTCGGCGAGGTAGAGCCAGCGTTGCTCCGCGTCCGGCGAGAAGGCGACGACGAAGGCCGAGCCCGAGGCGCGCGTGGCCGGGGCCACGATCTTCTCGGCCTGGAACGCGCCGGCCTGATCGAACACCTGGATCCGGTTTCCGCGGCGGTCCGCGACGTAGATGAGGCCGTCGTTCGATCCGATGAGGCCGTGCACGGTGGAGAACTGGCGCGGCTGCTCCGAGTCCGGCGTCCGTCCCGCATAGTCGTACTCGTAGGCGTCGTCCGGCGGCTCTCCATAGGCGCCCCAGTGGCGCAGGTAGGCGCCGGTCTCGCCGTCGAACACGACGACACGGCGGTTCTGGTAGCCGTCGGCGACGAAGACCTCGTTGTCCTCCGGGTCCACCCAGACGCCGGCGGGGCCGCCGAGAAGCTCCGGGTCATCGCTTCCCCCGTTCTCGTCGTAGCGGCCGATCGTCATCACGAGGTCGCCGGAGCGCGTGAACTTCATCACGCGGTGGTGCCGGTAGGTGCCCACCCACACGTAGTCGTTGTGGTCGACGAAGATGCCGTGCGCGTTGCGCGGAAACTCCGAGACGTCCTGCGTGGCCGGGTCGCCCCACCCCTGGACCACGTTCCCCGCGGGGTCGAACTCGGTCACGACCGGGGCCGGGACGCAGCAGGTGCCGATCGGCGGATCCTGCACGGCGGACGTCTCCTCCGGCGTCAGCGACTCCGGGATGTGCGTCACCCAGACGTGATCGCGCGCGTCGACGAACACGCCCGTGATGGATCCCATGATCCAGAGGTTCGGCATCTCTTGCGGCCAGCCGGGGTCCACCTCGAACGCCGGCACGCCGCCCTCGGCGCGCCCGCCCGTGTCCGGGTTCGCGCACGCCGAAAGGAGGACCGCAAGGAGGAAGATCAGGCGCCGGATGCCGTCTTTCATGGTCGCCGTCCGTGTCAGGTCCGGGATCGTTGCCTCCCGGAACGGGAAGATCCACTGTAAGCGCTCACACTCAGCGTGGGAGAGCGTTCCATGTCGCGTCAAATGAGGCCGGGCCTGGTGGCACTGGGATGCGCGCTCGCGGTGGGGTGCGCGCCGTCCGCGAGCGAAGAGACGGTTGTCGCCCAAACCGGGGAAATCGAAGCGGACCACTTCCTCCCCTCCAGGCCCGAGACGCTCAACTGGGGCTGGTTCCCGATCGACAGGGAGCCGGTGCTGCGGATCGCCTCCGGCGAAACCGTGCGGATCGAGACGTTGACCCATGTGGGGGCCACACAGGACGAGCATCCGGTCGAGTTCCTGACCGGGCTCGGAGTGCCGCGGGAGGAGATCCTCGACGACGTCGTCGACTTCTGGGCCTCGCGCGACGGCCGCCCCCGCGAGGGGCGCAGCGGGCACGTCATCACCGGCCCGATTCACATCGAGGGCGCGGAGCCGGGCGACATGCTCGAGATCCGGATCCTCGACATCGAGACGCGGGTGCCGTGGGGCGTGAACTCCACGAGCGGCCGCGGCGGGGTCTTCTCCCCGAGCTATCCCGGCGCCCGCGAGGAGGACGCACCACTCGACATACCGGCCGGCCGGCACCTGATCCGGACCGGTGACGCGGACGGGCGGGAAGTCGCCTTCTTCTCCCCCGACATTCAGGTGCCGCTGGCGCCGTTCATGGGGATCCTCGCCGTCGCCCCCGATCCGGTCGTCGGCGAGCCGGGCGTGACGGTGCCCGGCGTCCAGGGGTCGCGCCCGCCGGGCGCCTTCGGCGGCAACCTCGACGTGAAGGACCTCACCGCTGGAACCACCGTGTACCTCCCCGTCTTCCACCCGGGCGCGCTCTTCTACGCGGGGGATCCGCACGGCGCGCAGGGCGACGGCGAGGTGAGCGGCACCGCGATCGAGCAGTCGCTCACCGGCGTGTTCCGGTTCGTCCTTCACAAGGGAGTGACGATCCCCGCCCCCCGCGCCGAGACGCCGGCCCACTACCTGATCATGGGTATCGATGTGGATCTAGACCGCGCCGCGCGCGAGGCGACCCGCCTCGTGGTGGAGTTCCTCGTCGAGGAGAAGGGACTGACGCCCGACAAGGCCCTCTCCCTGGCCAGCATCGCCGTCGATTTCCGCGTGAGCGAAGTCGTCGATCTGACCCAGGTCGTGACGGGCTTCATCCCGAAGGACATCTTCCTTGAGCGCTGACGGTTCGCGCGGGAATCCGTTCGCGCAGGATCCGAGCGTTCACTCCAGCGAGAGGCTGCACCGAAGGATGACGGAGCCCGGTGTCGCACGTCGCGTCTTGCCCGCCGTCGTCGCCGCCATCCTCCTCCTGTTCCCCGCGGCCGGGGCTGTCGGCGCGCAGGGTCTGGGGCCCGAGGTGCGCCAGCAGCTTCGGGCGACCTTCGATGAGACCGGCAGCCTCGACCTCGATGGCCGGCTCGACGATGCCGCGTGGGCGCAGGCGGAGTTCGCGACGACCTTCTGGCAGCGCGAGCCGGACGAGGGGATGCCGTCCACCCGGCGGACCGAGGTCGCGTTCGTGTTCGACGACGAGGCGCTGTGGGTCGGCGCGCGCATGTACACCGAGGACCCGGACGGCATCCGGGCGTACCTGACGCGGCGCGATCAGGACTTCAACTCCGAGCAGCTGATCGTCTCGATCGATTCCGACTACAATCACCGCACCGCCTTCTCGTTCGGCGTGAACGCGGCGGGCGGACGGCGCGACTGGTTCCACTACGAAGACGACATCGAGGATCGGGACTACAGCTGGGAGCCGGTGTGGGGCGCGCGCGTGCAGCGGCACGCGGAGGGCTGGAACGCCGAACTCAGGATCCCCCTGTCCCAGCTCCGCTTCGACGGCGACGAACCCGCGTGGGGCGTCAACGTCGCGCGCTACATGCCCGACATCCAGGAGTGGGCCCTGTGGGAACTCCTGCAGAAGGCCGAGCCCGGGTGGTCCTCGCGCTTCGGCGATCTGACGGGCGTGGAGCGGGCCTTCGGCGTCCGGCATACCGAACTGATCCCGTACCTGGCGGTCGACGGCCACCGGGACACGGAGCCCCACGAGGACGAGAGCGGGAGCCCCTACGATGGTTTCGCGGGCGCGGACCTCAAGATCGGACTGACGTCCAACCTGACGCTGGATGTGGCCGTGAACCCGGACTTCGGCCAGGTCGAGGCGGACCCCGCCGTCGTGAACCTGACCGCGTTCGAGGAGGTGTTCGAGGAACGACGGCCGTTCTTCACCGAAGGACGGCGGCTCATGGAAGGGCTCGGTCCCCGGTACTACTACTCGCGCCGTCTGGGGGCGCCCCCTCGCGGCCGTTTCGAAACGGACACCGAGGTCGCACACGACCAGACAACGATCCTCGGCGCCGCCAAAGTCACGGGCCGGCTGCCCGGCGGGGCCTGGGTGGGGGCGCTCTTCGCCGTCAACGATCGGGAGGAGGGGCACTTTCACGATCCCGAGACCCACACGGAACAGGATGTCGCGATCGAACCCAGATCGGGGTTCGGCGTGGCCCGCATCGAGCAGCAGTTCGGCGAGTGGCGGGTGGGTCTGACGGGAACCGCGCACGTGGACGAACACGATGAGCGTCTGTCCGAACTGCTTACGGCGCGCGCCTTCGCCGGGGGGGCGGACTGGCGGTACGAGTGGGGCGAGGGCGAGTTCGAAACGGGAGGGCACATCGGGTTTTCCCACATCGGAGGGGACTCACTGGCGATCCTCGAAGCGCAGATGTCCAGCGCCCGCTGGTTCCAGCGTCCCGACGTGACGACCGCGCGGCTCGACCCGGCGCGCACCTCGCTCTCCGGCTACACGGCCGGGGCCGGAGTGGAGAAGGTCGCGGGACGCTGGCTGTGGGGCCTTTCGGGAGACGTGATCTCGCCGGGGTTCGAGATCAACGAGGTGGGACAGATGTTCAGCGCCGACCGCGTGTCGACGGAGGCGGAGGTCGCGATACGGGAGACGACGCCGAGCGACTTCGCCGAGTCGTGGCAGGTCGGGGTCACGGCCGGGAATGCCTGGAACTTCGAGGGCGTGCGAACGGAGACGCTGCTCGGCGCCGGGGCCGAAGTGAAATGGCCCAGCGGCCTCGAGACGGGACTCGAGCTCGAGTACGCGCCCACCGCCCTCAGCGTCGACCTGACGCGGGGCGGTCCGTTGATGGAGACGGCGGCGGCGTGGGGAGCGAGCGCCTCGCTGGCGAACGACCGCTCCGCGCGGACGGGGCTCAGCCTCGAAGGCGGGTACGGGCGCGACGATCTCGATGGCTGGGTCTACCGGCTCGGCGGCTCCATCACGCTGCGCCCCTCGACGCGCCTCGAGCTTCGACTCGACCCCAGCTATGAACGCGAAGTGGAGTCACAGCAGTACGTGACGACGCTCGCGGACGGGCGCGCGGCCACCTTCGGCCACCGCTACGTGTTCGGGTCCATCGACCGCAGCACGCTCGCGATGCAGATCCGGGGGAGCTACGCGTTCACGCCCGACTTCACGCTCGAAGCGTATCTCGAACCCTTCGCCGCCATCGGCCGCTACCAGGGTCTGGGGGAGCTTCTGCGGCCGCGCGGGAAGGATCTCCTGCGTTACGGGGAGATGGGTTCAAGCCTCCGGCGCGCGACCGACGGCTCCTACGAAGTCACCGAGGGAGGCAGGGCGTTTTCCCTCCCGAATGCCGACTTCAACGTCCTTTCGTTCCGCAGCAACGTCGTCCTCCGCTGGGAATGGGGCGATGGGAGCACGCTGTTCCTGGTGTGGCAGCAGGACCGCTCCGACATGCGGACCTCCGGGGAACTCATCGACCCGGGTCGCGTTCTCGACAGCTTCGGCGCGCCCGGAGAGCACGTCTTCCTGGTCAAGGTCGCCTACTGGCTGCACCTGTGACTTTCGCACGCCTGCCCGGCCGATGACCGACCTCCCGCTGTCGCTGCGAACCGTTGCACTCGCGGCCGGCCTCGTCGCGGGGCTCGCGCTTTCCGATCGAGACGTCCGCGCCCAGGGCCTGGGTCCGGCGGACCGGCAGCAGCTCAGGGCCACGCGCGACACGGATGGAACGCTCCAGCTGGATGGCCGCCTGGACGACGCGGTCTGGGCGCGGGCGGAGTTCGCGACGACGTTCTGGCAGCGCGAGCCGGACGAGGGCGAGCCGGCCACGCGGCGGACCGAAGTCGCGTTCGCGTTCGACGACGACGCGCTGTGGATCGCCGGGCGCATGTACACGGACGATCCCGACGGCATCCAGGCCTACCGGACCCGCCGCGATCAGAACACCGGGTCGGAGCGCCTGCTGGTCTCGCTCGACCCATACCTGAACCGGCGCACGGCCGTCTCCTTCGGGGTGAACGCGGCGGGCAGCCGCACGGACTGGTACCACCCCGAGGACAACGTGACGAACCGCGACTACACGTGGGATCCCGTGTGGTCGGCGCGCGTGCAGCGCGACTCGCTCGGCTGGACGGCCGAGATGCGGATGCCGTTCTCGCAACTGCGCTTCAACGGCGAAGAGTCGGCGTGGGGCGTGAACATCAACCGCTACATGCCCGACATCCAGGAGAACCTCTTGTGGGAACTCGTGGTGCGGAGCGAGCCGGGATGGGCCTCGCGCCTCGGCGATCTCACCGGACTCGAGGGCGTGCGGGGAAGCCGGGGGATCGAGTTTCTCCCCTACGTGGCAGGCGATCTTCGAACGCCCACGGGCGGCCCGATGGCGGGTGTCGTGACGCGGAGCGAGTCCCGCGTGGGGGCGGACTTCAAGGTCGGCCTCGGTTCGAGCCTGACGCTCGACGCCGCCGTGAACCCGGACTTCGGCCAGGTCGAAGCGGACCCCGCGGTCGTGAACCTGACCGCGTTCGAGGAAGTCTTCGAGGAGCGCCGCCCCTTCTTCACGGAGGGTCGCCAGCTCATGGAGGGCCTGGGTCCGCGCTACTTCTACTCGCGCCGCATCGGGGCTCCCCCCGCGGGACGGGCGGAGGCCGACAGCGTCGTCGCGCCCGATCAGACCACGATTCTCGGGGCGGGGAAGGTCACGGGCCGGCTCCCGGGCGGGACCTCCGTGGGCGCGCTCTTCGCCGTCACGGGTCGCGAGGATGCCCGGGCGTTCGACTTCACGCACGGAGGGACCGGGACGGCCCCGGTGGAGAGCGCCGTCCCGGTCGCCCCTCTGAGCGCCTTCGCGGTCGCGAGACTGGAGCAGGAGTTCGGGGAGGAGGGTTCCACGCTCGGCTTCACGGGGACCACGCTCAGCCGCGAGGGCCGTCCCGAACTCGCCGCGCTCCTCCCGTGGCGCGCCTACGCAGGAGGCACGGACTGGAACCTGCGCTTCGGCGGGGGCGAGTACGAACTCACGGGGCACGCGGGGTTCTCGCACCTCAGCGGCAACTCCGAGGCGATCCTGCGGGTGCAGCGCTCGAGCGCGCGCTTCTTCCAGCGTCCCGACCGCGAGACCGCCCGGCTGGACCCGTCGCGCTCCGCGCTCTCCGGGTATGCGGCGGCCCTCGGGATGCAGAAAGTGGGCGGCCGGCGCTGGCTGTGGCGCGTGCGGGGCGAAGCCACCTCGCCCGGCTTCGAGATCAACGACGTGGGACAGATGTTCAACGCGGACCGGCTCACGGCCGAAGCCGACATCGCGATCCGCGAGACGATCCCGACCGCGTTCGCCCGCGCCTGGCAGGTCGGCCTCACCTCGGCGAGTTCATGGAACTTCGATGGCGTGCGCACCGAGACGACGCTCGGGGCCCGGGCCACCGCGACCTGGCACAACTACCTGCGCACGACGCTCGAGGGCGGATACCACCCGCGCGCGCTCAGCGACCACCTCACGCGCGGCGGCCCCCTCATGGAGACGCTCGCGCGCTGGCAGGCCGGCCTTGCGGTCGCCACCGACCGCTCCTTCCGGACCGGCTTCCGGCTCAGGGGGTCCTACGGGCGGGACGAGATCGGCGGGTGGGCGTACGACATGGGCGGCTCGCTCACGCTCCGCCCGGGGTCCGCGCTGCAACTCGAGGTCGAACCCGGCTACCGGCGCGAAACGGAGTCGCGCCAGTACCTCACGACGCTGGCCGGCGGCCGGCGGGCCACCTTCGACCGGCGCTACATCTTCTCCGCCATCGACCGCAGCACCCTCTCCCTCCGCCTCCGCGGCGCCTACGCCTTCGGCCCGGACCTCACGCTCGAGGCCTATTTCGAGCCGTTCGCGGCGAGCGGACGCCGCCACGGGCTGGGCGAACTCCTCGAACCCGGCCAGCGGCACCTGCTCCTGTACGGCGAAGAGGGATCGAGGATCGATCGCCAGCAGGACGGGTCGTGGGACGTGACCGAGGGCGGCCGCTCGTTTACGCTCCCCGACGGAGACTTCAACATCCTCTCGCTGCGCAGCAACGTCGTCCTGCGCTGGGAATGGCAGCCGGGCAGCACGCTCTTCCTCGTCTGGCAGCAGGACCGCTCCGACATGCGGACCTCGGGCGAACTCGTGGACCCCGGCCGTCTCGTCGACAGCCTGCGCGCGCGAGGGCAACACGTCTTCCTGCTCAAGATCGCCTACTGGCTCCCGATTTGAGGACCCGGGAGAGCGTCTCGAATCGAACGTGAAAGGGGCAACGAGAGGGGTGGAATGGGAACGTCGAACATGACGGGGAAAGTCGCGCTCGTGACGGGCGGGACGAAGGGGATCGGGCGCGCGGTCGCGGAGCACTTGCTCGCGGCGGGCGGATCGGTCGCCATCTGCGCACGGACCGAGGCGGACGTGCGGGCGGCCGAGGCGGAACTCGGCGACCGGGCGCTGGGCATCGTGTGCGACGTGGCGGACGCGGGCGCCTGCGAGCGCATGGTCGAGGAGACCGTGGCCCGTTTCGGGTGGCTCGACATCCTCGTGAACAACGCCGGACTCGGGATCTTCAAACCGCTGCGGGAGATGAGCGTTGAGGAGTGGCGGCTCCAGATCGACGTGAACCTCGGCGGCGTCTTCTACTGCTCGCGGGCCGCGCTCCCGCACCTGAGCGCGAGCGGCGACGGCTTCATCGTGAACATCGCGTCGCTCGCCAGCCGCCACGCCTTCCACGGCGGCACCGGGTACAACGCGAGCAAGTACGGCCTGCTCGGACTCACCGAGGCGATGCTGCTCGACGTGCGCTACGACGACGTGCGGGTCAGCATCGTGATGCCCGGGAGCGTGGACACGTATTTTAACGGCCGCGAACAGGTGCCGGAACGGACCTGGCGCCTGCACGTGGATGACTGCGCGGCGGCGGTCGTGCAGCTTCTCTCCTATCCGAAGGAGGCCCACGTGAGCCGGGTCGAACTCCGTCCGTCGCAGCCACCCCGGAAGGCGTGACCGACGAACTCGGCGCCCACGTCTCGGTGGCGGGAGGCGTGCAGACCGCGCCACGGCGGGCGGCGGAGATCGGGGCGGTCAACTTCCAGCTCTTCACCAAGCAGCCCAACCGGTGGGCCGAGCCCCGAATCGACGACGAGACGGCGGCGGCGTTCAAGGCGGCGCGCGCGGAGCACGGGATCGCGATCGCGGGGGCCCACGATTCCTATCTCATCAACCTCTCATCCCCCGACCGGCGGCTGTGGCGGATGTCGCAGCGCAGCTTCCAGGGAGAACTCGAGCGCTGCGCTCGCCTCGGCCTCGAATTCCTCGTCACCCATCCCGGGAACGCGACGGACGGGGACATCGAGGAGGGGCTCGCGCGCAACGCACGGGGCGTGACCGAGTCGCTGGAGGCCGTGGAGGGCCCGACCCGCATCCTCCTCGAACTCACCGCCGGCGCCGGGACGACCGTCGGCGCGAGCTTCGAGAATCTGCGGAGCATTCTGGATCAGATCCCGGAATCACAGCGGGACCGCGTGGGCGTCTGTCTCGACACGTGCCACGCCTACTCCGCCGGCTACGATCTCGTCGGGGACTACGACGGCGCCTGGGCGGCGTTCGACAGGGTGCTGGGTCTTGAGCGGCTGGGTCTCATCCACATGAACGACTCGAAGAACCCCTTCGATTCGCGCAAGGACCGCCACGAGGAGATCGGAGCAGGCAGCCTCGGCGAGGGTCCCTTCCGGCGGTTGATGCGAGACTCCCGCCTGCGCCACGTCCCCAAGATCCTGGAGACCCCGAAGGGGGAGGACGGCGCGGACGCCGACATCCGGAACCTCGCCCGCCTGCGGAGCTACCGCGAAAGGAGTCGCTGATCATGTCCGATCCGGTGAGCACCCGGCGCCGCGGGCACGTCCTCGAAGTCACGCTGGACCGGCCGCCGGCGAACGCGATCGACGCGGCGACGAGCATCCGCATGGGAGAGGTCTTCTGCGACTTTCGCGACGACGATGACCTCCGCGTGGCGATCCTCGCCTCAGCCGGTGACCGCATCTTCTCGGCCGGCTGGGACCTGAAGGCCGCAGCCGGAGGGGAGCACGAGCGGATGGACTACGGGGCGGGCGGTTTCGGCGGGATCACGGAGCTGTGGGACCTGACGAAGCCCGTGATCGCCGCCGTGAACGGCCTGGCGGTGGGGGGAGGGTGCGAGATCATGCTCGCCGCCGACCTCATCGTCGCGAGCGAAGGCGCCGAGTTCTGGTTCCCCGAGGGCCGCCTCGGGAACGTGCCCGACGCGGGAGGCGTCCAGCGACTGCCGAGGAGACTGCCGCGGAACGTCGCCATGGAGATGCTGCTCACCGGCCGCCGGATGGGAGCCGCGGAAGCGCACGAATGGGGCCTCGTGAACTGGGTCGTCCCTTCGGAGCAGGTCCTCCCGAAAGCTCGCGAAGTCGCCGAGGGTCTGGCCCGGAACGCCCCGCTCTCGATGCGGGCGACCAAGGAGATCGTACGCGGGATCGAGGGTCTGTCGGTGCGGGACGCCTTTGAGGCCGTCCAGGAGGGCCGGTTCCCCGCCTACGAGCGCATGCTCGTCTCCGAGGACCACGCCGAAGGCCCCCGCGCCTTCACGGAGAAACGCGAGCCGAACTTCAAGGGCCGGTAGCCGGGCTCGGGCAAGTGGCGGGCGTCGCTTCCGACGGACTGCTCGGTCAATGCCAGCGTCGGCGTGAGGACTCCACCCGGTACAGGATGTAGTCCCGCAGCGCACGAGCCACACGGCGGTCGATGTACGGGACCGTGATCCTCCCACACGCCAGTTGTACCCGCAGCGTAGCCAGTCCCTTCCGGCGCTGCAGTGGGGACTGCCGGACGGTCGCGGACTGCACCTTCCTGAGGGGGAACGCCTTCACCTCGCTTCCCAGGAATCCGCTGCGGCTCGCCAGTCCGTCGCGGTCGTACGCGTATCCTTGTCGGCGCCACCGCTGCCAGGCGGCGAGCGCAGCGGCCGGGATGGATGCGGCCCACCAGAAGAGAATCGTGGAGGTGCGGGCGAACACTCCGGTCCCCGCCAGCAGCAGGAGGGTTCCGAAGACGGCGGCCAGGACGAGCGCGTAACGCAGGGCGAGCGCGCGAATGTAGTGGGGCGACACCCGTTTGAGACCCAGGCTTCCGGGCAGAACGGGAACCGCCGTCGCTTCCCGCTCGAACATCAGCGTCCGTAACTCCTCGGCGAGCCGGTCACCCAGGAGCGGCACCTCGAGCACATCCGGCACTTCGATGGCGGCGACCCGGCCCGCGTCCGGGGAGACGGCCGCGGCCGGGAGGGCGTATAGCCGGTACCGTCGCAGCCACCGCAGCACCAAGCCCTGGCTCACGGTCAATTGCTGGATCTTCGGCGCCTCGACCACGACCTCGCGTTGCGTCAGGAGGCCCGCGTACGAACGGAACCTGCCGCCGTCGTGGCGGAGCGTGAAGTTGTGGTGCCGCAGAAACGCGGCGGTCACCGTGAGGAGGAGCGCCACGCCCGCGATGCAGGCGATCACGGCGGCCGCGAGCCCCACCTGGGCGAGCGCCCCGAGACTGGTGAACGCGCTCGCGGCACTGTCGACGCCGGCCTCGACCGCCTCCAGGACAGGATCCAGAGAATCGCCCGGTTGCAGCAGATCGGTCAGCACGCCGATCAACGCCGCCACGAAGATGAAGTTCCGGCTGGCGAGTCCGATGCGCACCATGTCGGCCGGGCCGAGCCGGAGAAGGGCGGGGTCCGGTTCGACGCCGGACCGCGCTTCCGCCGGAGCGGCCGACCCGCTGGCGCCCGCGGCCGCCGAGTCCCCCTCGCCCGCGGCGGGGCCTCCGAGGACGGGTCGAAGCGCCGTCACGCTGCGCTGCAGCCGGTGGGCCACCTCCGTCTTGATCGACGGCAGTTTGCCCTCGGCCTGGACCGAGCCCGACGTATCGAGAGTGACTGTGACCAGCCCGAACAGGCGGTCGACCGGGGACCGCCTGACGTTGATGCCCTGCACGCGCTCGTAGGGGAGGTCCAGCGCGGTCTTCTTGAGGACGCCTCTGCGGATGAGGAGTCGGTCACCGGCGATCCGGAATCTGAAACAAGCCCACTGAACCGCGCCCACGACGAAGGGCAGCAGGAGAACCGCCCCGAGCACGAGGAGCAGAATCCCGAGAGCGCCGGGATCGTCCCGCACCAGGGGTATGATCGCGATCAGCGGGATCAGGGCGCCCATCATCGCTCGTGCCAGGATCCTGACGACGTTTCCGGCGAAGAAGAGAAGGGCGAAGGGGGAGGAGCGCTGCCAATCGCCGGGGTTCGGCGAATTCACCGGCCGGCGTCCCCCGCGGATTCGAAGTGTTCGGCGGAATCCGCAGCGGGCGTCCCGGATTCGATTCGTTCCGAGACGTACACGCGCAGCCGCTCGGCCGTCTCCCGTCCCAAGCCGCGGACGTGGTTGCCGAGGCCGCCTCCCGCCGGAAAGACCGACAGGCTGGCCAGGCCGAACCGGCGGTCCAGCGGATTGCTGTGGAGCTTGGTGTGCTGCACGCGGTTGAAGGGGAACGCCTTCACGGAGCGCCACAGGACGCCGGACTTGTACAGGAGGTCCTTCTCGCGGACGACATACCCCCGACGCGGGACGGCGATCAGCGGCCATACGATGGAGCACACGCAGAAGGCCCCCAAGGCCGTCCACAGGAGGGTCGGCAGCCACGGCACGGACTCGGCGATAGCGGCCCGGTTGCGAGGGGATACCGCCATCTGGAACGCCCCGGCGGCCACGACGTAGACGGTGGACCGGATGGCCGCCCCGACCTGGAGACGCCTTGCGAAACGGGAGTGAAGTGGGACCCAATCGACGGCTTCCGCGCCGGGCAGGGCGTCGAGCGGTACGTGAGGGTTGACGAAGTCACCGGGTACTTCGAGTGCCGGGGTCGCCGACATGGCTGCCCCGCGGCCCTCAGCGACCATCGTTCGCCTGGTCCTGGTACAAGCGGAGGCCTTCCTCGAACGTTGCGATGACTTCGGCCTTGTGGGCCGGGTCGTCCCAGCGATCCATGGAGTGGATGTCGTCGAGCGTACGCTCGATCCAGCGCACGAAGAACGCCGCGTCCTCCCCCGACCGGATCGGTTCGCCATCGGCGATGACGAACACGGGGTTCGTGTGTGCGAACAGGTAGCTGTCCATGGCGCCGTGCTGCGCCGGCCCGAGGACCCGCGCGGCGATCCAGCCGCTCCCGTCCATGGCGACGTCGATTTCCGCCTCGAGTGTGCGGCCGTCGCCGCTCGCCTCTACGGTGTGGATGATCTCGCCGTTCCGGACGATGTCGAGCCGCTCCATCTCGAACAGCGAGCGCGCGGTGACCGCGACCCTCACGCTCTCGCCGCGCGATACCGCGAGTTCCTCGCCCATCCCCATGCCGTCCACGTCGAGCGTGAGGATGGGTCCGCTCGTCACGAAGGCGTGGCCCGCGGCCATCGCGTCCGCCCATTCGTCGTAGTCGAGGTCCTCTTCGCCGGTGTAGACGTACGAGCGCGTCGTTCCCACGGCCGGATGCCGCCACATGTCGGTCATCGCGTCCGTCCCCGCCGTGGCCGGGATCCGCGAGCCGGTGTTGAGCAGGCGGTACCAGATCGCGGCCGTCCCCAGTTCGTCGCTCCAGATGCAGGAGACGTCCACGAAGTCGGCCAGCCCCAGGATCGCGTCGACCGGCAGCTCCCGCGCCCCGCTCGGCACCGGATCCGCTGCCCCGCGGTGGCTGAGCCCGAACGGGTGCACGTAGCCGCCGATCCCGCCCTGCTCGTGCACGCGCCTGAGCACCGCCGCGTTGTCGGGATAGAGCTCACGGAAGGCCGTCCCCTCATAGCCGATGTAGAACGGTGTGATGAGTTCCACGAGGTTCAGCAGTGACATGTGGGCGAAGAAGTTCGGCCGGTACTCCTCGTTGTAGTAGACGATCGTGCGCGGGTCAGGGTGCGGATGCGGGTGGCCGAGGAAGTGTTCCAGGTCCTCCACGCGACTGTTCGCCCAATAGTTGGCGATCATCCCGTTCGCCACATTGAGGTCTTCCGCCAGCGCCTTGTTCCCGAGGTCGAGCGGCGTGACAAAATAGTGGCCGCCATAGTTCGGGTGAATGTGATTGTCGCCGGAATACCAGCCGTCCGCGGCCATGTCGATCCAGCGCTCCAGCCGGACGTCCACATTGGTCCATTCGCCGGCGCGCACCTGGACGGTCTGCGCGACGGGCTCGTATTCGAAGCCCCGCCACACCTCCAGTTCGGCCGTCCCGACCGGAAGGGTGACGGAGAAGCTCCCGTCCGTGTGGAAGTAGTAGTCCTCGGGCCCGCTCAGGACGCGGGGAAAGCTGCCGTCGGGGAAGTAGCTCCGCCCGTCCGACGCCTCCAGGTAGATGCGGGAGGGGACCCGCCGCCCGTTCGCGTCGCTGACGCGGACCTGCACCCGGCCCGTCGGTTCGGACCACGCGTAGTCCTCGATGTGCACCGGGACCGGCTCGCCGCCCCCGCGCCCCGTCGTGTAGAGCCCGAACCCCATCCCGCCGTCCGTCGTCCGGTCCTCGCCGTGGAGACCCCCGTTCCTCGCGTAGACCAGGCGCTCCCCGTCGGGGGACCAGGAGGGGAAGTACTCGTCCGTGCGGGTGTGCGTGAGCCGGACCTGCTGGATCCCCGGACTGGAGCGGTCCTGCGCCGCGGACGCCCGGTAGGTCGGGACCTGGTAGATGTCGTTGTTCCCCGAGGCATCGGTGACGTAGGCCACCGAGCCTCCGTGTGGGGCCACGACCGGCGAGGCCTGGTAGTTCGTCTCGATGCGGATGAGGAGTTCGGCCTCGCCGGTGTCCGCGCTCCAGCGCCACAGCGAGCCCGAGCCGAGCGCCGCCTCGCCGCGCTTGGAGACGAAGACGATGTCGCCCGTGTCGCCGATCCAGTCCCCGGCCATGTCGTTCGCCCCCGGGTGGGCGATGACCGATTCCATGGCTTCCGCCTCGAGGTCGTAGACCCAGAGGTCGAACGTCCCATCCCGTCCGGTCGTGAACAGGATCCTGGAGCCGTCGCCGGAGAACCGCGGCCGCATGTCGATCGCCGGATCTTCCGTCAGCCGGCGGGAGTCCCCGCTCTCGAGGTCGAGCAGGAAGATGTCGAGGTTGAGACCGATGTCCGCGGCGTAGGCGATATGACGACCGTCGGAAGACCAACTCGGCTGCGAGTGGTAGCCGGCCCCGGAGGTGAGCTGCCGCGCCACGCCCCCTTCGGCCGGGACCGCCCAGATCCGCCCCTGGTAGGCGAAGGCGATCGACGCGCCATCGGGCGAGAACGCGGGATAGGTGGGCGACGCCGTGACCGGGGGCGGGAAGTAGCTCTCCATGTACATCTTCCCCGACCCCCCGATCCCGCTCATCGCCGGATACCCGCCCGGGAACGGCCCCGGATACCGCTCCAGGTCGTCCTGCCCCGCGAGCGGCAGGGCAGCGAACCCGCCGCCGGCGATCAGAAGGAATCCGAACAGTCGAAGGGTGCGCGGCGTCGGCGTCATGTCAGCCTCCGGAACGGTAGAGCCAGGATTCGGTCCCCAACACTGGCCGACGTGTGCGGTTGCCGCCAGACGACGCCCGGTCGATCCTTGATGGGACACCCAAACTCGCCCCTTCCCGGGACTGGCCAATGAAATCAGTGAACGCGAGACACGACGGGCCGCGGGGGGCACCGAGAACGGCTCCGCTGCTCGCTGTGCTGGGAGTCTGTCTCTTCGCAGCCGGTCTTCCCGGATGCGCGATGGAGGAGGCGTCGACGCCGGCGGGGCCGTTCGACGTGCTGATCACCGGGGCGCGGATCGTGGATGGGGCGGGGAATCCCTGGGTGCGGGGCGACGTCGGCCTCCGCGGCGACCGGATCGCGGCCGTCGGGAACCTCTCGGGCCACCCGGCGACGCGCACGATCGACGCGGCGGACCGCGTGGTGAGCCCCGGCTTCATCGACATGATGGGCCAGTCGAGCGTCGTCCTCGTCACGGATCCTCCGAGCGCCGAGAGCAAGCTCCGGCAGGGCATCACGACCTACCTCTCCGGCGAAGGCGGGTCGGCCGCGCCCCAGAGCGACGCCACCCAGCCCGAGGGCCCGGTCGTGAACGGCGAGGAACTGCGCTGGCGGACGTACGCCGAGTACTTCGCGCACGTCGAGCGCATCGGGATCCCGATCAACGTGGTCCACGACGTGGGACTCACACAGGTGCGGCGCGTGGTTCTGGGCGAGGAGGACGTGCAGCCGACGCCCGAGCAACTCGAGGAGATGAAGGCGCTCGTCCGGCAGGCGATGGAGGACGGCGCCGTCGGGACCTCCACCTCCCTCATCTATCCGCCCGCCGTGTACGCGACGACGGAGGAACTCGTCGAACTCACGCGCGTCGCTGGCGAGTACGGCGGCACCTACTTCACGCACATGCGGAACGAGTCGCATTCCGTGCTGGAGGCGATCCGCGAGGCGATCGAAATCGGCGTCCGCGCCGGCACCCCCGTCCACATCTACCACCTCAAGGCGGCGGGACAGGAGAACTGGCCGCTGATGGCCGAGGCCCTCGCCCTCATCGATTCGGCGCGCGTGGCCGGGATCGACGTGACGGCGGACATCTATCCCTACATCCGGAACGGAATCGGCCTCGGGTCCTTCCTCCACCCGCGGCACTACGCGGGCGGCAGGGCTCCCTTTCTGGAGACCCTGTCCGACCCCGCGGTGCGGGCCGAACTCCGACGCGAGGTGGAGACGACGTCGGACTGGGAGAACTGGTACCGCCACGTGGGAATGGACTGGGACAAGGTCCTCATCGTCTCGGCCCCCGACGAGGTGGACGCGCGGGTGATCAACCTCTCGGTCGCCGAGGCGGCGGACCTCCTCGGGACCGATCCCTGGGACGCGTTCTTCGATCTCGTGCGGGCCGGCGGCGTGAGCGTGAACCCGGAGAGCATGAACGAGGAGCAGAAATGGCAGGCGCTCCGGGCCGAGTTCGTGATGATCGATACCGACGCTTCCCCCGTGAACCCCGCGACCACGGCGAGTTCGCATCCGAGGGCGTTCGGGGCCTTCCCGCGCGTCATCGCGAAGTACGTGAGGGAGGACGGGATCCTGAGTCTGGAGGACGCCGTGCGCCGCATGACGTCGCTCGCCGCCCGCCGCCTGGGGCTCGCGGACCGGGGCCTGATCGCGCCGGGGATGGCGGCGGACCTCGTCATCTTCGATCCGGAGGAGGTACGGGACATGGCCCGGTTCGGGGACGCGATGCGCTATGCCGAGGGGATGGACTACGTGTTCGTGAACGGCGTGCCCGTGATCGATGACGGCGCGCTGACGGAAGCACAGCCCGGCAGGCTCCTGCGCCGGGAGACGGGAGGGGGCCTGTGATGGCGACGATCCTGCCTTCACGAGCCGGGGTCGCGCTGGCAGCGCTTGGGTTCGCGGCGCTTGGACTCGCGGCTTGCTCGGAGGCCCCGTCGGAGGCGGCGGATCTCGTCCTCGTCGACGGGGAGATCCTCACGATGGGGGAGCCGGGAACGGTGGAGGCACTGGCGGTCGCCGACGGCCGCGTGGCGGCGGTGGGAACTTCGGAAGAAGTTCGGGCGCTCGCGGGGCCGGACACACGGGTCGTCGAACTGGGCGGCCGCACCGTGATCCCCGGGCTCACCGACAACCACTACCACGGCATCGGGGGCGGCCCCGGCGTCGACCTGACGGGCGCGCGATCGATGGCGGACGTGATCGACGCGATCGCCGCCGCCGCGCTCGAGACCGCGCCCGGCGAGTTGATCGTCACGAACCGCGACTGGCACGAGGGGCAGCTTGCCGAGCACCGCCTCCCCTACCGTGACGACCTCGACGGCGCGGCGCCCGGGCAGCCGGTCGTCGTCGTCCGCGGCGGGCACGAGTACGTGCTGAACAGCGCGGCGCTTGCCCGCTGGGGCGTCGACGAATCGACGCCGGAGGTGCCGGGCGGCCGCATCGGACGCTACCCGGACGGGCGGCTGAACGGCGAACTCGTCGACCGCGCCAAGGACCTCGTGACGCTGCCGGCGGCCGCGCCGCCCGCCCCGGCCGCCGTCCTCGACGCGCTGGCCGAGGAATACGCCGCGCTCAACGCCCGCGGCCTGACCAGCATCCGTTACCCGGGCGGCCCCCCGGAGCAGTACCGGGCCATCGAGCGCCTAAGGGACGAGGGCCGGCTCACCCTGCGCGTGAACTACGTCCTCCGCGCCCCCCGGGGCGCCGGGGCGCCGCCGCTCGCCGACGCCCTCGCCACGTGGCCGGCCATGGACGAGGGCGACGAATGGCTCCGCGTCGGCGGCGTGAAGCTCGGCGTGGACGGCGGCTTCGAGGGCGGCCTCATGCGCGAGCCGTACGAGGAACCCTGGGGCGAGGGCGGCACCTTCCACGGCCTCCAGACCGTGCCCACCGAGCGCTTCATCGAGACCGTCCGCGAACTTCACCGGCAGGGCTGGCGGGTGGCGACGCACGCGGTGGGCGACGCGGCCATCGACCTCGTTCTCGACGGCTACGAGGCCGCGCACGCCGATGCGCCGATCGACGGCCTCCGCTGGGTCATCGAACACGGGTTCATCCCCCGGGACGACCACTTCCCGCGCATGCGGGCGCTCGGCCTCTCGGTGACCGCGCAGAACCACCTCTACGTGGCGGCACCGAGCCTCGTGAAGTACTGGGGGGCGGAGCGCGCCGCCTGGACCACGCCCGTGCGCGCCTACCTCGATGCCGGGATTCCGGTGTCGCTGGGGACGGACTCCCCCGTCATCCCCTGGGACCCGTGGTGGATGCTGCACCACTTTACGACGCGCGGCACGATCAGCGCGGGCGTGCTGGATCCGGCCCAGGCGATCACGCGCGAGGAGGCACTGCGCGCGGCGACAAGCGCCTACGCGCATCTCACCTTCGAAGAGAACGAGAAGGGGACGCTCGAGGTCGGGATGGCCGCCGACCTCGTCGTGACGACAGACCATGTGCTGGAGTGCGAGGACCCATGCCTGGAATCGATGGAGGTCGATCTGACCGTCGTGGGCGGCCGGATCGTGTACGAGCGGTGACCGCCCGCGTCCGCCGGATCGGCCTGCTGGCCGGGGCCGGCCTCCTCGTCTCCGGAGCCGCCGGCCCGGCGGGGGAGGGCGCGCCTTCCCCCCCGCACGGCAGCGAGGCCCGCTTCGTCGTCGAACTCGAGTGGCCGCGGGAGAACATCGCCCGCACGCTCGGCGTCGCCCGCTCGGAACTCGGCATGTACGGCCGCGGCAACCCGTTCCAGACGCGCGACATCGACGACCTGACGTGCGTCGTCGGCCCCCTCTTCGCGCTCGACATCGAGGACGGGTTCGCGTTCGACATCGATGAGCCCGTCGACCTCGTGGTCACCTACGCGCCGGAACTCACGGGCCCGTTCAGCGTCGGGTTCAACGACAACGGTGGCGACGGGATCGGCGAGTCGGCGACCATCGAACCCGAGACCGGCTCGACCTTCGCCACCGCACGCGTGACGCTCGAGCGCGCCAGGTTCGCCGCGCACGGCATCCGCGACACGGACCTCGCCATCGGCGGCCCGGAGGGGATCGCCCTGTGCGACATCGAGGTCGTGCGGAGCCACGCTACGCCCGTCCCGCCCGGCTACGGCACGCTGCGCCTGGCGGTCGAGGATGCGGCGAGCGGGCGTCCGATCCCGGCCCGCTTCGGTCTCTACGACGAGACCGGCCGCGCTCCGCTCCCCTCCGAGCGCTCCGTCCTCGTGCACCGCTTCGTGGACGAGGTCCGGCTCCTGTGGGTGAACCCGCGCACGTGGTGGCCCTCCGAGCACCGCCTCGCCTTCTACGTCGACGCGGAGTACGAGGCTCGCCTCCCGGTCGGCAACTACGAACTTGTCGCGACGCGGGGTCCGGAGTACCGCGGCTACCGGCGGACCATCGAGGTGCGCGCGGATGAGACGACCGATCTCACCGTCTCGCTCGAGCGCTACGCGGACCTACCGGCGGAGGGCTGGTACTCCGGCGATTCCCACGTTCACATCGCGCGCGACCACACCGAGGACGACGCCGTGTGGGCGCAGGTCGCCGCCGAGGACATCCACGTCGCGAACCTGCTCGAGATGGGGAACATCGCCGTCACGCACTTCAAGCAGCCGGCGTGGGGCGAGGCAGGGCAATACGTGCGCGAGGGCCACGCGCTGGTGTCCGGACAGGAGGACCCGCGCACCGTCCAGCGCGGACACACGATCCATCACAACCTGCGCCGCCCCATCCGCCAGGACCCGGAGTCCTACTTTCTCTACCACCGGGTGTTCGAGGAATCGCGCGCCCAGGGCGGGATCTCCGGCTACGCGCACATGGGCCAACTCTTCAACGGCGAGCGGGGGCTGGCGCTCGACGTGCCGTTCGACCTCGTCGACTTCATCGAGGTCCTGCAGGGCGGGCGCCTGTACGACGATATCTGGTACAGCTTCCTCAACCTCGGCTTCAACGTCCGTCCGATCGCGGGTGCAGACTATCCGTACTTCGGGCCCACGCTGCCGGGGGTCGAGCGCACGTACGTGAAGCTGGACGGGCCGTTCGCCCCGAACGAGTGGTACAACGCCTACCGCTCCGGCCACACCTACGTGAGCAACGGGCCCTTCCTCGAGTTCCGCGTGAACGGGCGGGAGATGGGCTCCGAGCTGCGCGTCGCGCGCGGGGAGAGCCTCGAGATCGTGGCCAGGGCCTTCCTCAACCCCGACATCGATCGCCTGAACCGGCTCGAACTCGTCGTCCACGGCGAGGTCGTCGCGACCGCGACCCAAACATCCGGGGACGGCGACCGGCTGCGGCTCAGAACGCAGATCGAGGCCGACGAGAGCCTGTGGGTTGCCGTCCGCGCCTTCGGCGACCGCGACGGGGAGCGGGACATGACGGTGGCGCACAGCGCCCCCGTGTTCGTCGTCGTCGAGGACGATCCGTGGTGGAAGCTGGAGGCCGTGCCCGACCTCGTCGCCCGCCACCGGGCCAAGCTGCAGGAACTGCTCACGGAGCCGATCCGGCCCGCGGGCGACCTCGAATACTGGGAGACGACCCGCCTCCTCGAGGAGCACTGGGACGAGCAGCGCCTCCAACTCGAACCGCGCGTGCAAGAGGCGGACGCCCGCTACCAGGCCCTCCTCGACCGCGCCCGCGCCGCGACCGCCGCATTTCCCGAATGACAGGATTCCGTCACAAGGAGGACCCCATGCGCCGCCCCGCTCTCCTGGCCCTCTGCTTCGCCGTCCTCGCGCCGGCGGGCTGGTCCGACGCCCATGCGCAGAGCCTTTCGCCGATCGATTCCGAGACGCGCTGGACGTTGTCCGCGGTCGGCGACGTGATCATGAACCGCCGCACGGCGCCGTTCGATCACCCCGGCGATCCGGGCTTCCACGACCTCGCCAACATCATCCGCGCGACGGATGCCGCGTTCCTGAACCTCGAGCAATCCGTGTTCCGGCTGCAGGAGTTCACCGGCTGGCCGGCGGCGGAGAACGGCGGCAACTACGAGGTGGGCTCGCCCGAGACGCTGAAGGACCTCGTGGACATGGGGTTCAACCTCTACAACCGGGCGAACAATCACTCGACGGACTACGGGGTCGAGGGCATGCGCCTTACGAACCGGCTGATGGACGAGTGGGGCCTGATCCACTCCGGGACCGGCGAGAACCTGGGCTGGGCCAGCCGCCCCGGGTATCTGGAGACGCCGAAGGGCCGGATCGCGCTCATCGGGATGGCGTCGACCTTCACGCCCATGTCGCGCGCCGGGAAGGCCGGGCCCACCGTGCAGGGGCGGCCGGGGCTGAACCCGCTGCGGCTGAGCACGCGCTACGAGGGGTCGCCGGAGACGATGGCCGCGCTGCGGGAGGTGGCGCGCCGGCAGGGTGCGAACGTGTCGGACGACCCGAACGCGCCCGTCCGTGTGTTCGGCTCCACCGTGTTTCCGGGCGACGAGGACCGCGCGACCGTGTCGCTCAACGACGTGGACCGCGAGCGCGTCCTCCACGAAGTGCGGAACGCGACGGATCAGGCCGACTACGTCGTCGTGAACAGCCATTCGCACGAGCCCGGCAACGCCTTCGTGACGGCGCCGGCGTGGATGGAGGAGTTCGCGCGGCAGACGATCGACGCGGGGGCGAACACGTTCATCATCCACGGGCCGCATCAGCTCCGCGGCGTCGAGATCTACAAGGGTCGGCCGATCTTCTACTCGCTGGCGAACTTCATCTTCCAGAACGAGACGATCGACCCCATGCCCTCCGATCAGCGCGACCGCTACGGGATCCCCCTCGACCGGCTCGCGTCGGAGATCTACGACACGCGCTTCCAGGTGGACGAGGACGGGAACCCCACGACGGGCTTCCCCATCGGGTCCGAGTGGTACGAGAGCGTGGTCCCGGTCGCGACCTTCGAGGGCGAAGAGGTGGTCGAGATCATCTTCCACCCGATCGAACTCAGCTGGAAGGCGCCACGCGGGCGGCGGGGGACGCCGCGGATCGCGCCGGAGGAACTGGGCCGCAGGATCATCGAGCACCTCGCGGAGCTGTCGCGTCCCTACGGCACCGAGATCCACTACGAGAACGGCGTCGGCGTCTGGCGACGCTAGCCGCCGCCGACGCTGGTCGCCAGACACTTCATGCGCCTCCGCGTTCGGCGGCGTCGAAGAAGCGGGCGGCTTCGCCTTCCTCGACGAAACCGAGTTCCTCGATCTGCTCCTCCTGACGTTCCGAGAGGTCGTCGAACAGCATGCGGTCGCGCGAGGTCGGGGCCGCGTCCGAGGCTTCGGCGTGTTCGAGCAGCTTCGCGAACTTGTCGTCGAGACGGACCGGCCAGTTGATGAGTTCCTGCTTGGCACGATGCTCCCGCGAGGGCCGGAACTGGCGCAGATGGTCCTCGATCTCCCACAGCCGGGCGTCGAGTTCGGCCCCCGCGCGCGCGATGTCCGTGGCGCCCTCCGTCCCCGCGGCGTCCTCGATCGCCTCCACGATCCTCCGTCGCAGGTTGTGGATGCGCGCCACCGCCCGGTGGTTCTCGCCGATCTTCTCCCGGATCGCCATCAGGAACCCGAACTGCTCGTCGAACTCGGCCTGCGGCGTCGCCACGCGCGGGTCCGGCACGATCTCGAAGGGGGCCGCGAACGTCTCGCCGTCCACCGTCAGCCGCGCTTCGTAGCGGCCGGGCGGCGCCAGCGGCCCGTACGGATCTCGATGGCGGTAGAGCGTCTTCGGGACCCAGTCGACGGGTTCCGGATAACGCATGTCCCACTCGAAGGCGTTCGCCCCGGCCTCGGCGGGGAGCCCCGGCTCCACGAGGTCCGCCGGGTCGATGAGATCCGGCCCCGGCTCGGGGGCGGCACCCAGGCTCGAGAAGGTGCGGATCTCCGCCCCGGCGGCCCCGTCGTCGCCCGCCTCGTGGATCGACAGCCGGACCTCGCCCTCGGGGGCGCGGGGCAGGTAGTAGCGGAAGACGACGCCGCTCGGCGGGTTGGGCATCCAGAGGCCGCCGAACGTGGCGCGCGTAACCATCTCGCGGAACCGGATCGTGGGCCGCGGCGTGAACAGGCGCACGCCGTCGTCCGCGCCCGGTCCTCCTCCTCCGCTCCTCAGCGCTACGCCCGCCGCCGCGAGCTGCCGCAACGGCGAGATGTCGTCGAGGACCCAGTGCGCGCGCCCGTGCGTGGCCGCGACGATGTCGCCCTCCTTCACCTTGATGTCGCGCACCGGAGTGACCGGCAGGTTGAGCCGCAGCGAGTGCCAGCTCTCCCCGTCGTCCAGGCTCACCCACACGCCGCTCCACTCCGCACCGGCATAGAGGAGTCCCGGCTGCTCGTCGTCCTCCCGCACGACCCACACGAAGTCGTGCGCGGGGAAGTCCGCGTCGATGCGGCGCCAGGTGGCGCCGTAGTCCGAGGTCGCCCACACCGAAGGCGTGTCGTCGCCCATCATATGCCGGTTCGCAGAGACGTAGGCGGCGGCCGGATCGTGACGCGACGGCTCGACCACGCTCACCCAGGTGTCGGGCTCCATGTCGGGCGGCGTCACGTTCTCCCAGCTTCCTCCGCCGTCCGTCGAGACGTAGACGAGGCCGTCGTTCGAGCCTGTCCACAGCACCCCTTCCCGCACGGGCGACTCGGCGATGCTCGCGATCGCGGCGTACCACTCGATTCCCACATTCTCGCGCGTGAGGCCCCAGAACTCGCCACGATCGGAGGGGGGCGTCGCTTCGAAGCGGGTCTCGTCGGCGCGCGTGAGGTCGGGGGAGATGTCCGCCCAGCTCTCGCCCTCGTCCGTCGAGCGGTGGACGTACTGGGTCGCCGTGTACATGACATCGGGGTCGTGGGGTGAGAGGAAGAGCTTGACGTCCCACACCTGGCGGTAGCGGAGCTGGTCCTCGCCCGTGCCGTAGTAGTTCTCGCCCCAGACCGAGATCCAGCGGCGCTCGCCCGTCGAGCGGTCCACGCGCGCGATCCAGTGGTGGTCGCCCCCGTAGCTCACGTCGAGCCGGTCGGGATGGACCGCGATCCCCCCGTTCTCGGCCGCCGCCGTCGTCCAGCGCTGGTAGTCCCAGATCGCGCCCTCGTCGGAGCGGCTGGGCACGCAGATGCTCGTGTTGTCCTGCTGCGGCGCGCACACGTTGTAGGGGAAGTCGTCATCGACCGAGGCGTTGTACATCTGGCCCGTGGGCTGGTTCTCGACCGACGACCAGGTGCGGCCCCCGTTGAGCGTCACGGTCGCGCCACCGTCGCCCCCGCCCAGCATGCGGCGCGAATCCGTCGGGTCGATCCAGAGCGCGTGGTGGTCGCCGTGCGGGAGCGTCGTGAGGGCGGTGAAGGTCTCGCCCCCGTCCGTCGACTTCCAGATCGAGGTGTTGAGCACGTACACGACATCCGGATCGGTGGGGTCGGCTGCGACGTGCGTGTAGTACCACGGACGCTGGAAGAAATTCGGATTATCGGCCACGCGCTCCCAGCTGCGGCCGCCGTCCTCGGAGCGATAGAGCCCGTTGCCGGAGCAGTAGTAGTCGCGGCACGGAAGCCAGTCCGCCTGTCCGGGCGCGTCCGCCGTGTAGAGCCCGCCCGTCCCATCGCCCTCGGCGGTCATCAGCGCCCACACCCGATTCGGCCGCGACCGGGAGATATCGAGCGAGATCCGCCCCTTTAGGCCCGCCGGGAGTCCGGGCGCGGTAGTGATCTCCTCCCACGAGTCCCCGCCGTCTGTCGACTTCCAGATCCCGTTGCGGGGCCCCGCGTCCTTGATGGTCCAGGGGAAGCGCCGTCCGTTCCACGTCGCGGCGTAGAGCGTACCGGGCGCGCTCCGGTCCATGACGAGGTCGATGACCCCGGTTTCGTCGTCCACGTACAGGACGCGCTCCCACGTCTCGCCGCCGTCGCGGGAGCGGTACACGCCGCGGTTCTCGTCCGGGATGAACCCGTGCCCGTGCGATGCGGCGTAGACAAGGCCGGGATTGCGCGGGTGGACCTCGATCGCCGAGAGGTTCCGGGTGTCCGCCAGCCCCATGTTCCGCCACGTGCGTCCGGCGTTGTCGGAACGATAGATGCCGTCACCGCGCGAGATGTTCGTGCGGAACGAGACGTCCCCCGTCCCGACATAAAGGACGTTGGGATCCGACTCGGAGATCGCCAGCGAAGCGACGGTCGTCGTCCCGAAGTACCCGTCCGAGAGGTTGTGCCAGCTCACCCCGGCGTCGTCCGTTTTCCACACGCCGCCCCCGTTCGTGCTCCCCATGTAGAACACGCCGGGTTCCGTTGGGTGCCCGGCCCCGGCGATGGACTTCCCGCCCCGCCACGGGCCGATCGGCCGCCACTCCAGCACGTCGAGCACCGACGCGTCGGCCGAACCGCCCACCAGCCTGCCTGCCGCGTCCCGATCCGGTACGGGTTCCGGCTCCGCACAGGCCAGCGTGGGAACGAGGAAGATCGAAAGGAGGATCCCGAGCGACGGCGAGGGATCGTGATGGCGCATCATCGCCTCCCAGCTTCAAGAATGACGTTCCCGCGGGAACGCGTGGCTGTGTTCAGTCGGTGCGGCGTAGCTCGACGGGCTGACCATGCGGGGTGTGGCGGTAGGCGTCCGCCCACGCCTCCTTGCAGTCGTCGAGCGCCGCGGAGGTGCTCAGCCGGCGGTCCACGACGAGCCGTTCGAGGGCGGCGACCCAGTGGTGGTAGTACCGGGAGCCGTCGTCGGGTTCGCCGCGCGCTTCCGCCGCGGCGAGTTCGTCCGCGAGCGTTCCGGCCCACTCCTTCCAGGTGAAGTGACCTTCCTCGGAGAGCTTCACCGCGAGCGCGAAGGCCTGCGCCTGCCACGGCGCCTCGAACACCGGGCCCTCCTCGTCAGCGGGCAGGGGAGGGAGCGCCGCGAGACGTTCGGCGTCGACGCGTGCGGCCCCGCCCCACTCGGCCCCGGCCGTCACGCCGGCTCCAGGTAGTCTTCCCACAGGTCCACGTACACCGCGTCCCTCGCGCCGCCCCGCTCGCCCCACAGTTCCCGCGACTCGAAGCGCACCGAGTAGACGTGTTGCGGGCGGCGGTCGAGGGGACGCCGTCCGTCCTCGTCCGTGTCCTGCAGCGCGTAGACGCCGTAGTCCGCGACCACCGTCCCCAGCCGTCCACGCACGTAACGCGGCTGCCGGGTGTGGCCGCGCGGGTGGAGGTTCCGTGCGCGCACCCGGTCGTTCGGCGCGAAGCGGGCGGGTACATCCATGTCGAGGAGCCCGGCGCCCGGCGCCCCGGCGTTCGAAGCCGGGAGCAGCTCCGGCCGCGGCGCCCCCGGATCCGGATAACCCGTCTCCAGTTCGGTCTCGGAGATGAGCCCGCTCACGAGGAGCCGGGTCGTCATCATCCGGAACCAGCGCTCGTAGTAGGACATGCTGAGGTATTCGACCGGCGGGATGCTCTCGAGCGTGTAGCGGAAGGAGGGCCATTCGCGCCCCCGGCCCCACGGACCGACCGCCCGTGTGAGCGCATACACACGCCCCTCCCAGCGGTGGTGGAAGACGGGTTCGTTCTCCTCGGGCCCGATCGGGCCGAAGCCGTCCATGCCGCCCATGTCGTGGATCGTGTTCACTGGTCGCCTCCCGACGGGCCTCCGGATGGCACCTCGACCCGGGCCACGCCGATCATCGAGTCACGACTGACGATCCCCGCCAACTCCTCCTCCGTCATGTCCTCGGTGCCGGCCGGCCGCTCGGGGAGCACGAGATAGCGGATCTCCGCCGTGCTGTCCCAGACGCGGATCTCGACGTTCTCGGGGAGGTCGAGGCCGAACTCGCCGAGGACGTCACGCGGTTCGATCACCGCTCGCGCCCGGAAGGGGGCGGACTTGTACCACACGGGGGGCAGGCCCAGGGTCGGCCACGGGTAGCACGAGCAGAGCGTGCAGACCACGAGGTTGTGCACCTCCGGCGTGTTCGCCACCACCTTCATATGCTCGCCCTGGCCGCCGAGATAGCCGAGTTCGCCGATCGCCGCGGTCCCATCCGCGAGGAGGCGTTCGCGGTACGCGGGATCGACCCACGCGCGCGCGACGACCTCGGCCCCGTTCCGGGGGCCGACCCGGTTCTCGTAGGTGTCCACGATCTCGTCCAGCGCCGCCGAGTCCACCATCCCCTTCTCCACGAGGACGGACTCGAGCGCCCGCACCCGGAGGGCGATGTCCGGCGGCACGTCCTGGTGGTCGTGATCGTGGCTGTGACTGTGGTCGTGTGACTCGTCCTGGTCGGCCATCAGCTTCCCCGGGGCGGCGAATGCGGCCGCACCCACTGCCGCGTCCTTGATGAACCCGCGCCGGTCGACCGGCCGCCCTTCCGATTCGTCCATACGCACTCCTTGCTGGGCGTTCATGGTGTTCACGGGTCGCCGCGTGGCGCAACCTGTCCGTCGTTTTGGCGCGACGGGCCGCCGCGCGGGCGGGATTGCGCGGCCCGAGCCGTCCGCGCACCCTTCGGCGCATGACCGTCTCCTACGAGAACTCGAAGACCATCTTCGACGGGATCAAGGCCGCCGGCATCCGGAGCATCTCCGCCCTGCCGGAGACCTGGCTCGGCCTCCTCCTGCAGCGCGCCGAGGACGATCCCGAGGTCGACCTCATCCAGGTCGCGAAGGAGGAGGAGGCGGTCGGCATCGCGGCCGGGGCCTACTTCGCCGGCGAGCCGCACATCCTGCTCATGCAGAACCACGGCTTCTTCGCGGCGATGAACGGGATCATCTCCCTCGCCCAGCTCTACTCCGTCCCGCTCTGCATGCTCATCGCGGTCCGGGGCCACTGGGGGGAGCCGTATCCGTGGCACACTCGTGGCGGGATCGTGACGGAGGGTTTGCTTCAGGCGCTCAACATCCCCTACCACCACGCGCGAGACCCGGCGCTCGTCGCGAAGGAGATCGCCGAGGCGTACACGCTGTCGCAGAGTTCGCTCTCGCCCGTCGCGCTGCTGCTGACGCGCGACCTCATGGAAGTCTGATGCGGGACGGCGGACCGAGACGGGGGAAGGAGCGCTGATGCGGCGGGCGGACTGCCTCGAACTGATTTATCCGGAGATCGAGGACAAGCTGGTCGTCACGATCATGGGGGCCTGCGCCCAGGAGCTGTACGACCTCGGCCACCGCGAGAACTTCTTCTACCTGCAGCACGCGATGGGGCTCGCCTCGTCGATCGGTCTCGGCCTCGCGAGCCATCTGCCGCACGAGAAGGTGATCGTGCTGGACGGGGACGGATCGGCGCTGATGAACCTCGGCACCTTCACCACCCTCGCGCGCTACCGACCGCGGAACCTCCTCCACATCATCTTCGACAACGGGAGCCTCCTCTCGACGGGCGGGTTCGAGTCGCACACCACGTCGGGCGTCACGGATCTCGCCGCCATCGCGCGCGGGGCGGGGATCGAGCACGCGGTGGCCGTGGATTCGCCGCTGGCGTTCGGGGAAGCGTTCGTCGAAGCGATGGAGCGGGATGACCTCGGCGTGCTCGTGGCGCGCGTGGACGCCGTGGGTCCCGACAACTACGGGATGGACTTCGCCCTGCCCGAGAACGCCTTCCGCTTCAAGCGGTGCGTGCAGGAGCGCCGCGCCGCGACGGGCTGGACGCCACCTCCGCAGCCGGGACACGCAAGCGGCGCCTAGCCTTCACGCCTGATAGCCGTACGCCTAGTGCCCCTCCGCGGCCACCCGGGCGATGACCTCCCGCACCCGGTCGCGGAAGGTGTACGCCCGTTCCATGACCTCCGCTTCGTCGACCGTGAGCACTCGGCCGTCGCTGACGACGACGCGCCCGTTCACGAGGACCGTGGAGACGTCGCTCCCCCGGGCCGCGTACACGAGGTGGGAATAGACGTTGTAGAGGGGCGTGAGCCCGGCCCGGCGCGTATCGAGCAGCACGATGTCGGCGCGCTTGCCCGGCTCCAGCGACCCGATGCGGTCGTGGAGGTTGAGCACGCGGGCGCCCCCTGTCGTCGCCATGCGGAAGACGGTCTCGGCGGGGAGCGCGGTGGGGTCGGCGTTCGCGAACTTGTGGAGCTTGGCGGCGGCGTCCATCTCGTCGAACAGGTCGAGGTCGTTGTTACTCGCCGGTCCGTCGGTGCCGAGTCCCACGGGGATTCCGGCGGCGAGCAGTTCGACGACCGGCGCCGCCCGCGGGATTCCCAGCTTGAGGTTGCTCTGCGGGTTGTGTGAGACCCCGGCGCCCCCCGCCGCGATGCGTTCGATGTCCTCGTCCGAGAGGTAGATGGAGTGGGCGAGCACCGTCCCCGGGCGGAGCGCCCCGATGGACTCGAGCGCTTCCACCACGCCCATCCCGGTCAGTTCCGTCGCCGTCGCGAACTCGCTCGCATCTTCGGCTGTGTGGATCTGAAACGGAGCATCGTGGTCGATGGCCACCCGCAGCGCGGCCCGCACGTCGTCGAGGGAAGTCGTGTACAGCGAGTGTGCGGCCGCTCCGGGAACCAGCGTCGCGTGGTCGCGATACGTCTCCATGAATCCGGCCGCGTCGGCCAGCGTCGCGGCTGGCGAGTCGAAGTCGGGGGCGGGGAAGCCGATGACATGCGGGCCCATGACGGCGCGGATGCCCGCGTCGATGGCCGCGCGCGCCGCGTCATCCCGGAAGTAGTACATGTCCGCGAACGTCGTCGTCCCGCTCTTCAGCATCTCGATGGACGAGAGCAGCGTGCCCCAGTAGACGAACTCGGAATCGACCAGTTCGGCCTCGGCGGGGAAGATGTGCTCGTTCAGCCAGGTCATCAGCGGCATGTCGTCGGCGAGTCCCCGCAGGAGCGACATGGCGGCGTGGCCATGCGTGTTGACGAGACCGGGGATCACGAGGTGCCCCGTCGCGTCGATCACCGGCACGCCGGCGGGGCGGGGAGCTTCTCGGTCGAGGACGGCGGAGATCCGGTCTCCCTCCACGAGCACGGCACCGCCCTCGAGGACGGTGCCCGCCTCGTCCATGACGACGACCGTACCACCGTCGATCAGGAGCGGGCCGCCTCCGGAGGCTATGTCACTCGTGTTGGAAGCGGGCGAGCACGACAGGAATATGCCCGCGAAGAGGAGTCCCCCGCCGGCTCGGGCGAAGGTTCGTGTCGGCGCGAACCGCAACGGCTAGCCGTCCCGCGGCTGCGGGACGATCCGGATGTAGGGCAGCGGCTGCTCCCACCCCTCCGGGAACCGCTTCCTCGCCTCCTCGTCGGTGACCGCCGGCGCGATGATCACGTCGTCGCCCTGCTCCCAGTTCGCCGGCGTGGCGAGTTGCTTCTCGGCCGTGAGCTGGCACGAATCGAGCAGTCGGAGGATCTCGGCGAAGTTGCGGCCCGTGCTCATCGGATAGGTGAGGGTGGCCTTGATCTTCTTGTCGGGCCCGATGACGAACACCGAGCGCGCCGTGGCGTTGTCCATCGGCGTGCGGCCCTGGGACGTGTCACCGGCGTCGGCCGGCAGCATGTCGTACGCCTTGACGATTTCGAGCCTCGGGTCGCCGATCAGCGGGTAGCCGACGGCGTGCCCCTGCGACGCCTCGATGTCCTTCGACCAGGCCTCGTGGTCGTTCACCCCGTCGACGCTGACCCCGATGATCTTGCAGTTGCGCGCCGCGAACGCGTCCTCGAGGGCCGCCACCGCCCCGAGTTCCGTCGTACACACGGGCGTGAAGTCCTTCGGATGGGAGAAGAGGAGGGCCCACCCGTCCCCGATCCAGTCGTGGAAGCGGATGCTGCCCTGCGTCGTATCCGCCGTGAAATCCGGCGCCGTGTCATTGATGCGAAGCGTCATCGGTACCCCCGACTCGAGTGTTTGCGTTGGATCCGCCGCTGGCGGCCAGGGGCTATGATCGGCGCCTCGCCCTATGGAGACAACGCCGGAAGCAGTGTATCGCGCACCCAGACATACGAGGGTTCGATCTCCAGGGCCCGTTCGTACGCCGCGCGAGCCTCTTCGGGCATCCGCAACGCCACGTACGTCTGTCCTAGCCAGGCATAGACCTCCGCCTGCCCCCACGCGGGAAGCGGAGCCTCCGGCGCGTCCTCCTCGAACAGCGCGGCTGCCGCGAGAAAACGGTCGAGGGCGATGTCGTGGCCGCCGCCGTACATGGAGGGTGTATGGAAGGCGCTGATCCCCTCCAGCACTTTAACACGGGGGTTTCGCGGCCCCATCCCTACGGCTCGACGCATTTCGGCGCCGGACCGCATCGAGAGACTCATCGCGGTCTCGTCACTGACGATCTGCCTGCCGAGCACGGAACTCATGAGCGCGTGCGATTCGGGGATGGGCTCGAGTTCAATCGACCGGAGAAGGGAGGACTCCGACTCGAACAGGATCGCGAGCGCCCCGTCCGGATCCGCATCGAAGCGGAGCGTCGCCAGGCGGTAGAGCGCATACCCGAGATAGTGCCGGACGAGTCCGTCTTCGGGAAAAGCGGTTACGGCCCGCCGGGCCAGCGCGACCATCTCGGTCAGGCCCTCAGAGTCACCGGCGATCACCGCCTCCCCGATGCCCGTTCGAAGACGCGCCGCCACTTCGGTGGGGTTCGGAGCCTGGAAAGCGAAACCGGCGGTCGGCAGAAGCAGCAGAGCCACGGACGCCAGTATGCCCGGTCGGTTCATCACGTTCGTCCGCGATGTCATGTCGTTCTCTCTCTTCCCCGTTCTGAACTGACCCTCAGAAGGGCAGCGTCGTCGTCGCGCCGAAGTAGATCGTGCGCGTGAATGGGCTTCGCAGGGGCGTGCGGTCGGTGTAGTCGCGGCTGTGCCGGTATTCGGCGACGTTGAGGCGGTCGAAGACGTTCATCACGGAGACATAGAACACCGTCAGATTTTCACGCCAGAAGCTCTGAAGGAGGCTCGCGGACAGGTCGAACCGCGCGTAGTCGGGAAGCCGCTCCGACATGGGCGCCCCGTACACCGGCTCCCACACGCTGCGGTCCGGATCGAAGAGCGCCCTCTCAACGGGCGTGAACGGAATCCCGGTCGCGGCTCGCCAGGCGGCGCCGACCTCGAGCCACTCGGTGAGGCCCCGCGTGAGGACGATGTTCAACGTATGCGTGGCGTCGAAGGGGGACGGGGCCAGTTCGCCGCTGTCCGGGTCCGTGCGCTCGGAGTCGACGAAGCTGTACGCGGCGCGTCCCGTAAGCCCCAGGAACGGCACGTCTCCCTTGAGGAAGATGTCGAATCCCGCCGCCTCGCCGGTCCCGGCTCCGCGAACGATGTGGTCCCGCGTCTGTGAGGCAAGCGACCCGTAGCGTTTTCGATAGGCCTCTACACGAACGAGGTGCTCGCCATCATCGTACGCGATGCCCCCGATCAGGTGACGCGCCGACATGGCTGGCAGGCTCGGGTCACCCAGCGTGGGCTCGAAGAAAAGGGGATCCGGGATCTGATGAAACACACCCCACGCCCCAGTAACCGTGAGATTGGCGGCCGGGCGCCAGGACACCGAAACCCGCGGGTCGGCCGTCACGCGGTCCGTGAACGACGAACGATCTGTTCGAGCGCCCACGACGAACCGAACAGCGTTCCACGGCTGTAGCTCGATCTCCCCGAAGCCCCCCCATCGCGATCCTGTCTCGCGGCTGCCGAAGACGGTCGTCGGCGCGCCGGGCGCGTTGTCGTGCGAACCCGCCGGCACCGCGCCGGCGATGTCCGCGTCCCGGCCCTCGAATTCGGTTCCGCCGGCCAGCGCAATGCCACGCCCCACATGGACGTCGAGCTTCGCGCGTGCTTGCGTGAGCCTGTCCTCCCGTTCGACGCGGAACGCTCCAAAATCCTCATCCTTCCGCGACCCGCTCGTTGCCACGCTCCACGTCACGCCGAACGCCCCGAACGCGTCGAAACCGGAGACGGCAAGAAGATCCGCTCGCGCGTCCGAACGGTACGTGCCCGAGTGCCCGGGGCCATCGATCAGGACGCCGACGCGGTCGGTCTGATACAACCCGAACGCCTTCATGCTGCCGCTACCGCGGTAGGACCATTCCGCGCCTCCGCTCAGGTCGGTTGAAGCAGGAACCTGATCGAACTCCGACCTGCGCCCGTTGAGACGCATTAGAAGGTGAGTGTCCGAGCGTGACGCTGTCACCCACCCGCCCGAAGACTCAGACGCGTCGAGGGCCGCCCGCCCGGACACTCCGGCCACGGAAGCGCCCAGGTTGAGTTCGCTCCGCGTCGGCATACCCACGCTGCGGAGATCGGCCACGGCGGAGAGGGCGTCACCGTATTCCACGCCGAAGCCGCCCGCCGAGAAGTGCGTGCCCTGCAGTTGAAAGGGGTCGAAGCGTCCGAACGAGACGGTCCGGTCGGTATCGAGCCGGAATGGAGAGATGACCGTTGCTCCGTCCAGCATCACCCGGGTCTCGGATATGTCGCCCCCGCGCACGAAGAGCCCCGCCCCCTCTCCGACGTTCTGGAGTCCCGGGAACGTCTGGATCGCGCGGAAGGGATCTGCTGCCGCCCCCGGCGTGCGCACGACGTCGAGATCGCTGAGAATCACATCCGGGAGGCTGCCCAACCGATAAGTGCCGGCTTCGACGTGGATCGGCTCCAGCGCTACCGGTGCCAACTCCATCACGATCGGGACAGGAGCCGCGAGTGGGAGTTGTATCGCCCGTCTGACTTCCAGGTATCCGAAACGCTGCACCACCAGCGTCACCGGACCCTCCACTGCGGATTCGAAGCTGAAAACGCCCAGGGAGTCCGTGAGCGCCCCTTCCAGCGTCTCGAGCAGGAACACATTCGCGCCGCCAATCGCTCCCCCCGCAGGCTCGCGTACGCTTCCCATCACGCGGAGCGCCTCCTGCGCGGCGAGGCCGGCCGGTATGAGTGCTGAGACCCAGATCCAGACCGCGGCGGCGGCCGCCTCTCTCGTCTTCACGGCTTCAGCCCGTCTCGCGATGGTCCGCGTCCGGCGGCAGCGAATGCAGTATCCACTCCAGACGGCCGACGTAGTTGCGGAAGGCCCCGCGCCCCGTCTCGGTTGTTCGGTATCTCGTGACGGGTCTCCGGCCGACAAAGCTCTTGCTTACGCGCACATACCCCGCGTCCTCGAGCTTGCGAAGGTGAGCACCAAGGTTGCCATCGGTGGTCTTGACCTGGTCCCGGAGGTACGTGAACTCCGCGTCCTCGACACTGGCGAGAATGGCGAGGATCGATAGTCGGATCCTCGAGTGAATCAACGGATCGAGATCACGGTAGTCATACGGCGTCATGCGACAAGCTCCATTCGGGCGGGTTTGCCCGCTCGGCGGATCAACAGGAAGCCCGGTCCCGCCATGAACAGGATCAGCCCGGCCGACATCACCAGGTTGTTGGCGGGGTGCGGCCAGATCAGCATGGCGCCGCCCAGGGCCCACCAAGCGATGGCCAACACCCGGAATAACGCGTGATCGCACAGGGAGGACGACGCAAAGAAGGCCGTCCCGATCACGATGGCCATCACAGCTGGGGTGATCGGGCCCGGCAGCGTTCCGGTCTGGGCTCCGCAGAGTCCGAGTAGCATCAACCCAAGGCCGCATCCAATCCAGACTGCGCCGAGAATCCTGTTGGCCAACGAGTCGACCGCGTCGTGCTTTCGGCTCCAACGGCGCAGAGGTACGGATATCCCCCAGGCGAGTCCGATTGCGGTGCTCCAGACAACACGGGGCGAAACGGGAAGCGCGCCGCTCTCCGCCCAGTAGTCGAAGACCTCGGCGGTCGCGAGCACGCTACCCCACAACACAAAGTGCCAGCCGTTGTTGGACACCGTCTCCCGTGCGTCCTCCATCAGCCGACGGATGACCGCCAAGTCGTCTCCCGCCTGCTGTCTTGCGTTCGCTTCACCCATCGAATCCTCTCTGCAAAGTACTTTGTATTTTAGAGTATGTGAATTCGAACTCGTCCACGTCAACTTCGTGAGAACAGCGAGATACGTGGCCGGGAAGCCACTGCTATGGCCGAACTCAGGCTGATCCTGTCATGTTGATCGACACGCTGGAGACTTGAAGAGTTGCCAACCGGGAGTATTGGAAATGACCGTAGGACGCCGTGTCCTGTTGACGACCGCCGCCCTTACCGTCGCCATCGTCGCGACGGCGCGGGCGCACACGATGTTCCTGAAGCTCGAGAGCTTCTTCCTGGAGCCGAACTCGACGAACGTCGTGGCGCTCTTCAACGGAGACTTCGACGAGAGCGAGAACCACATCACGCGCGATCGCATGCTGGACGTGAGCATCGTGGGACCGGACGGGGTCGTGCACCCGCCGGCGGAGGCGTGGCGGGACACGGCGATGTTCCACTGGCACGCGGACAGCGTCGACACGGCGCTGCTGACCTTCGAGACCGGCTCGGCCGGGACCTACACGATCGGCGTGTCGACGGCGGCGCGCGTCATCCCGCTCACCGGGGTGGAGTTCACGGAATACCTGGTTCACGAGGGCCTGGTCGACGAGATCGCGCAGCGCGAGGCGGCCGGGAAGACCGACGACGACGCGGCCGAGCGTTACAGCAAACACGTCAAGGCGATCGTCCAGGTGGGCGACGACCGGAGTGGCGAATGGGCGGAGGAACTCGGCTATCCGGTGGAGATCATCCCGCTGCACAACCCGTACGATCTCGTCGTCGGCGATGAGTTCCAGGTGCGCTTCCTGCGCGCGGGCGAGCCGGTCGAGAACGCGCTCCTTTATGCGAACTACGAATTCAACCCCCACTCGCACGACGATACCGGTGCGCACAACGAGGCGGTCGAGGTTCGCACGAACGAGGACGGCGTCGCGACGATCCCGCTCGTCGGCGGAGGACGGTGGTACATCCGGACGATTCACATGGTGGAGACGCCGTCGGAGCCTGACATCGACTACGAGTCGAACTGGGCCACGCTCACGTTCCAGGTCCGGGGCGGCTAGCCGGAAGCCGCTCTTGGGATCCGGCTTCGGGGAGACCGCCGGCTAGTAGCCGCGCTCCCGGTTGACGACCGCGAGAAGCGGTTCGCCGGCCGCGAAGCGGCGCAGGTTCTCGCGGAAGAGGGTCCACATCCGCTCCATGTGTTCATCGGAATCGCCGCCGAGGTGCGGTGTGATGATCACGTTCGGCATCGACCAGAGGACGTGGTCCCGCGGGAGCGGCTCGGGGTCCACCACGTCCAGACCCGCGCCCGCGATCCGACCCTCCCTCAGCGCGCGGACGAGCGCCCCCGTGTTCGTCGTGCGTCCGCGTCCCAGCGTAACGTAGAGCGCGGTCGGCCGCGTCAGCTCGAAGAAGGCCTCGTCGACGAGGCCTTCCGTTTCCGGAGTGAGCGGAAGGGCGTTCACGATGACGTCCGCCTCGGGAACGAGATCCAGGAGTTCGGATGCCAGCCCTACGCGCTCCACGAAATCGGGGCCCTCCCGGCTGCTGTTCCGCGTGGCGATGACCCGCATGCCGATCCCGTGCGCTATGCGGGCGGTTTCCGTGCCGATCCCGCCGAGGCCGATGACGAGCATCGTGCGGCCCCGGAGCTCGAGCAGTTCGCTCCCCTCTCCCCGGTAGGGGGAGGGCCCGGTCAGCGGCCGGATGTCCCAGCGCCGCTCCCGCTGGAGGTCGAGCGCCGTGTGGAACCGTCGCGCCAGCATGAGCGCCATGCCGAGCGCGTGCTCCGCGCCGCCGGGGGCGAAGATCCGCTGGGCGTTCGTGATGACGAGGTCCTCCGCGTCGGAGAGCCCGGGCAACGCGAGGTAGCGTTCGACCCCCGCCGAGGCGAGCTGCACCCAGCGGAGCCGGTCGCCGGCGGCGAGGATGTCCGCGTTCAGCACGCCGAGGACCGCGTCGGCGTCGTGCGCTTCGGCTGCCGCGGCCTGTCCGTCTCCGACGACGACGAGGTCCACGTCCGGAGCGACCTCCGCGAGTTCGGCCGTGCGGCCGGGCCACAGATCGGCGACGACGACTTTCACGGGCGGCTCCCAGTCAGGAGAGGATCGATCGGGCGAAGGGCCCGGGCGCAGGCCGAGCACCCCGGCCGGGGCGCGCTCCGCTTCGGCCGCGCTCTCCGGCGGACGATCGGTGGCGCAGCTCGCGACCGCCAGCGCGGCGAGCAGCGAGCACAGGCGACCCGGCGAGCGGGCTACGGATTCCCCCCCGTCCGCTCCTGGTAGCGCGCGCCGCTCAGCACGTTGAACATGGCATAGTTGCCCTCGTGGCACGCGTACTCGTAGAGCAGATGGTCGAAGCGCTTGAAGGGGACCTGTCCACCCCACGGGCCCGTGTACACCGCGGGATCGTCGATCGTGAACTCGTAGAGGATCGTTTCCTCGTCCACGCGGGTGAAGCGCTCGACGACCTTCCGATCCTTCGAGGGCGGCACCCCCCGGAACGCGTGCTCGGGGTTCAGGTTGGTCGTCTCGACGACGAGCGTTCCATCCTCCCACCAGCCGACCGAACTTCCGAACCACGGCGTGACGTGGTCCGGTCCCGGCCGGCTTTCGAGCGGCTCCCGCGGGTCGCGGATGGGGATGATCCGCGCGTCGTGCACCATCTCGGCCATGATCACGATGAAATCTTCGTTCTGCGCGATCGTGTAGCTGTTGTTGTACCAGTAATTCGGGAGCATCGGCGGCCCGGCGCTCGATCCGAACGATACGATGCACCGTTCCGCGAGCGGCCGAAGCTCCGGGTGGTCGTACTGGCCGAACCTGCCGCGGAACTCCGCCGCCTCCTCCAGCCGCCGCCGCGCCTCCGGCGTGAGATCCGGAACCCGTCCATCCGGCGGGTCGGTGACGAGGGAACTGCGCGGCTCGCCGTCAACGACCGCCACGCGCTCGCCCGGCTCGCGGTAGAACTCATCGTAGCAGGTCGTGGCCCCATCGATGCAGACCCGGTGTTCACCGCCCGGCGGCAGCGGCCGGTCCGGGTCGACGGGAGCCGTCCGTTCGGCGACGGTCTGCGCCTGTCCACCTTCGATGGCAGCGACTTCTTCCGGGCTCAGCACGGGTCCCTGGCCTTCGGGACGTTCGAAGGGGGTCAGCGTCTGGTTCGTCCAGTTCCCCTGCAGGTCGGGGTGGCCGTGCGCGGTGAGCGGGGGCTCCCAATCGCCGGAGGTGGTCTGCGTGCGGGCCGCGTCGGGGCGAAGGAGTACCGCGGCGGCAGCCGCAAGTCCGAGGACGCCGATCGCGACGTAGGTGAAGGGGCGCGCGGCGGGTCGGTCCACGTTCATCGTTCCTCCTCGGTGCCGGCATCGGAATCGACCGCATCGGCAATCTGCGCTTCGCGAGCTTCGGGCGCGAGACGTGGAACGCGAAAGGGCCCGGAAGACCGGGCCCTTTCGAAGAGCTGTCCGCTGCGTCGGAGAGCGGGACTCAGAGACCTCCGCCGCCGCGCCGCCGCGCCGTCCGTCCCGTCGAGCTCCCCCCGCTCGACCGGCCTCCCGAGGTGCCGATCGACGCCGTCCCCCGCGAAGACCCGGTCGGACGCGTTCCGATTCTGGAAGTTCCGCTGCTGTAGCCGCGTCCGCTGATCACCCGACCGCCGCTGTTCGCGGGCTGTGTGCGGATGATCGTCGGTCCGTAACCATAGCCGTAGCCGTACCCGAAGGGCGAGTAGCCGCCAAAACCGAAGGGCGAGTAGCCGTAACCGTAACGGTAGCCGAAGCGGCCGTAGTAGGGATAACCCCAGCCGTAACCCCCGTAGAACGGGTCGTAGTAACCGGCCGTGCCAAGCCAGGGCCGTTCGCCGCCGTCGCCGCCTGTGGACACCGCGAAACGCTCCGGATAGCTCCGCGCGATCATCATGTCGATGACGCCTTCCGACACGCCGGCATCGGAGAGTTGGACAAGCCGGTCGGCGTCGACCTCCAGAGGCGTCTCGTGTTCGACGATCCAGGCCTCCACCGCGTCGGGATCCACATGAGCCTGCGCCTCGATGATGTCGTCGACCGAATACCGTCCGGACGCGGCGAGCCGCAGCGAGCGCACGGCCATGCTCCGGTCGGCCGCAATGTCGCCCAGGCCGACGGCCTCGGCCTGGCTCTGCGTGGCCAGCCGGTATCGCGTCACCCACGTCAGCTTCTCGCCGCCGACCGTGACGACCCGCGCGTCGATCCAGGCGTTGGATGAGATCATCGCGAACATCCCGCTCGACGATCGGTCGACGCCGCCCTCGCAGACCTGGTCCATGTCCATGAACACCCGGCCCGGGCGCGAGGCGAAGACCGCGCGGCGCGATCCGCTGCAGCCCTCCAGGGTCGCGTCGTGGGGCTGTCCGTCCGCCCGCACGACTTCCCGGCCCGCGATCTCGCCGTCTTCGACCGCGATCATCTCGACGCCGGCCTCGTCCGCGCTCGGCCGGAAGCAGAGCAGCGATTCGGGCGCGTCCGCGCTCGTCGAGGTGCGAACGGGCTGCCAGCAACCCATCCAGGCGAGCCAGCGTTCGTCCATCTCCTGCGCCGCCGCGGTCGACAGCGGTCCGGCCGCGAGCATCATGCCGGCCGCCACGAAAAGGGCGGAGCCGATTCCAGCAGTTCGCTGTTTCATCATGTGACCAACCTCGAGTTTACAGCCGTACCGAGAAGCCGAACGCGGCACGGAGTCCGTTCAGGTCGATGTCGTCGAACCCGATGAACGGCCCGCCCATATCCGCGCTGGCCCAAGAATAACGCGCTTCGGCGGTCAGAATCCACCGCAGCCCGAGCGAGTAGTCGAATCCGGCCGTCACGTAGGCGAGCGACGATCCGGCTCTGGACGAGAAGTAGTCGTAGAAGATGTCCAGCGTTTCGTAGTCGACGAACTCGCCCTCCTGCTCGAATTCGTACCACATGAAGCCGACGCCGCCTCCGACGAAGGGGGCGAACTTGCCCGGAATCCAGGCCAGATCGCTGATCCTCCGTCCCCGCTCCGTGAGGTAGGCTTTCAGTCCGACGGTGAACGGGACGCGGCGGAAAGCCGTCGTCTGCAGGATCGGCAGGTCGTCCGTGCCGATGAACTCGCGGGACTCGGAGTCGATCTCGCTGTTCTCGTACCCGAGGCCCAGCGCAAGATCGATGCGGTCGGAGAGCCGGATGCCGAGGTCGGCGCCGAGCGCCACCGCGTTGAAGTCCTCCTTCTCGACCGTCAGTTCCCTGCGCGTCAAATCGAAGATCTCGCTGTCCGCGCGGGGTATCGCGTACCCGATTCGGGCGCCGAGCGTGACGGAAGGACGGCCGAAAAGGAAGTCCTGCGCCGCGAGGGCCTCGGCCGCCCAGGCTCCCCCGATGACGGCGAGGACGGCCGCCATCGAGGACTGTCTGAATCGGTACTTCACGTTGCCTCCTTCAAGGCGCCTGAGCGGAACTCGTTCGCTTGCGCCCACCGGGTTGTCCGTCTACCACTCCTAACACGAAGCAATCCCCGGACGGGTCACATCCCGCTAGCGGCTTCTCACGACGACCGGCGTCTGCTGCTGGACTTCGCCGCCGTCCGAGTCCTGAGCCGTGACCGTGATCGTCGTGCTCCCCACCGTCACGCCGACCACCGTGAGGGTGCTGCCGGACACCGCCCCCACCGCGACAAGCGTGTTCGCGGTCGTGACGCTGAACGTCAGGTCGTCGCCCTCCGGATCACTGAAGTACTGCGACAGGTTCAGCTGGCGTACCTGCCCCGTGGTCAGGCTCAGCGCCGGGAGCGACTGTGCCGCGACCGGCGGCTGGTTCGGCACCGTGATCAGGAAGTTCTGCACGGCTTCGCCGCCGGCCTGATCGCGAGCGAAGAGCAACCCGGCGGCCCGCCCGGTCCCGACTCCGACCACGGTCATCATGCTGCCCGAGACGGAGACGCCGGCCACGAGCGCGTCCGAGGTCCCCGCGCCGTACGCGAGCGGGTCGCCGTCCGGATCCTGGAAGAAGCCCGACACGTCCACGATCACGTGGTTGCCGGCCGCCACGGTCACCGGCGGCACGACGCCCACTGCGACCGGCGCTTCGTTCGCCGGCGTGGGCTCCATCGTGTCCTCGCTTTCGATGCACGCCCCGGCGACGAGTATGGACAACGCCACGGCGACGCAGGCGCCCGCGCGTCCGGAATTCAGATGTTCACGCAGCATGTTCTTTTCTTCCTTGCTCTCTTGAGAAGGGTTCAGCCCGTCCGGCCCGAGTGGCCGTCAGGGCAGGGCCAGCGCCGCAAGTCCGTCGGTCAACTGAATGATCACATACTGCCTGCCCTCGTGGACCCAGCTCGACATCCCGTAGCGCGTGTTGCCCGGCAACTCCACCTGGCCCACGCGCTCGCCGGTCCGCTTGTCGATCGCGAACAGGTGCGGCGTCCCATCGCTCGTCTGTCCAGACGCAAGAAGGAGCGTCGGAGTTGCAACCATGGCGGAGTGGCCGCGCCGGCCCTGGTTCGGATTCACGTCCACTCCCTCCAGCATCGGGTGGTCGCGGATCACCGCCTGCTGCCGCTCGGGCGCGTCGCCGTGCGGGATCATCCACAGGTGTTCGCCCGTGTTGACGTCGATCGCCGTGATCCGCCCCACAGGCCCCTTCCAGATCCTCAGCCCTTCGACCGTCGCCTGGTCCGCCGTGTTCTCCGTCACGAGGCCGGTCGCGCGGGAGAATTCGGAGTGGGTGACGCCCGTCTGCTCCGGTCCGTCGAGGTCGGACTCGATCCCCGGCGCCACCATGACCGGCGAGCACCCGCTTGTGGATGTGACGAAGACGATCCCGTTCACGGGGTCCGCGGCGGGCGGCCCGGTGATGTTCGCGCCCCCGCCCCCGCCGGGGCAGATGAGCGCCGCCCCCTCGCCATCGGGGTTCCCGACGTGGGTGGGCGGGTTGAAGAGCGGCACGAAGAGGTCGTTCTCCCGCGCGTACTCGAGCGCCATCGCGGCCAGTTCGGGCGTGTAGTCGATCAGGTCCTGCTCCGTGCGGCCCTGCAGATCGTAGGGCAGGGGCCACGTCGGGTGCGGCTGCGTCTCGGCGAGCTTCTCTCCCGGCACCTTCGATTGCGGGACCGGTCGCTCCTCGATGGGCCAGATCGGCTCGCCCGTCTCGCGGTCGAGCGCGTACAGCCACGACTGCTTCGTCGCCTGGAAGACGCCCTTGATCGGCCGGCCGTCTACGACCACGTCCATGAGAAGGGGCGCGGTCGGCGTGTCGTAGTTCCAGATGTCGTGGTGCACGAACTGGAAATGCCAGCGCCGCTCTCCCGTCTCCACGTCGAGCGCAACGATGCTCGTGCCGAACAGGTTGTCGCCGGGGTGGAAACCGCCGTAGTAGTCGATCGTGGCGCCGTTCGTGACGAGATAGACGAGTCCGAGTTCCGGGTCCGCCGAGAGCGGCGCCCACGGGGACACGTCACCCGTCCACTGCCAGGCGTCGTTCTCCCACGTCTCGTGCCCGAACTCGCCCGGCCGCGGGATGATGTGGAACTTCCACTTGAACTCGCCGGTGCGCGCGTCATAGGCGAGAATATCGCCCGGGACCATCTCCTTCCGGGTCTGGTTGTAGCCCTGCTCCGCGGAGTTGCCGACGACGACCACGCCGTTCACGACGATGGGAGGGGAAGACGACGTGATGTAGCCGATCTCGAGCGGCATTCCCTGATCCGGGTCGTATTCCTGGTTCAGGTTCTCCCACGGCCCCCAGCCCTCGATGAGGTCGGCCACCAGGTCCACCGTCCCGGAGGACGGGAATCCCGGCAGCGGCACCGCCTCGCCCCAGTTCTCCAGCGGCTGTCCCGTGTCGGCGTCGAGGGCGTAGAGGAAGAACCCGGGACTGAGGATGTAGACGACGCCGCGTCCGTCGACCTCGGCGTAGGCGACGCCCTTGCCGTACGCCTTTCGCATCGAGTACTCGTGCCGCCAGGTCATGGGTTCGGAGAAGCTCCACAGGAGTCTTCCCGTGGAGGGGTCGAGGGCGATGACGTTCCGGTTCTCGCCCGTCACCGTGATCATCTTCCCATCGACGTAGGACGGCGTGGCCCGCGCCGTGCTCGGCCCGAAGCTCGAAGCGTCCCAGCGCCACGCGACCTCGAGGCTCTCGAAGTTGGAGGCGTCGATCTGCGTCGCCGGCGTATAGCGCGTGTGCCAGGCGTCGCCCCCGAGGTAGGTCCACGCGGCTCCCTCCACGCCGGGGCCCTGCGCCGCAACGGGGGTGCCCGCGATGGCTCCGAAGAGAAGGGGGAGAAGAAGGGCGCTGCTCGGCCGCCAGCTCCAGTGGTTCTTCATCATCCGTCCGCTCTCGCTGTTCTTTCTTCCGCCGTTCGCCGTTCCGTGTACGGCAAGGATAACACCCCATCGTGGACGCGCGTTTCCCGGGACGCAACGTCTCCTTGCACGCAGGCGACGTTTCTTCGCAATGTATCGGTGTATTAAATAAGGAGTCGCCGGCAGCGGCAGCGGAGCAGTTCCATCTGGAGGAGGATGCCTCATGCGTGGATCGCATAGTCACTCGAGCCATGCCTGGTCGCGTGCAGCGGCCATCGCCGTCTTCATCGTGCCCGTTGCCCTGGGGCTCACGTCCGGGGGCCTCGCGGGACAGGGACCGGCGGCGAACGGCGTGAACGGCGCCGCGGCGGAGGTCGACGTCACGTTCTCGAAGGACGTCGCCCCCATCCTCCAGGCGAACTGCCAGATCTGCCATCGAGAGGGATCCGTGGGGCCGATGTCCCTCCTCACCTACCGCGACACGCGCCGGTGGGCGTCTCGCATGAAAGACCTGGTCGCGAAGCGGCTCATGCCGCCGTTTCACCTCGACACGGGCGTCGGCATCCAGAACATCAAGGATGACTGGCGGTTGAGCGAAGAGGACATCGAGACGATCGTCGCCTGGGCCGACGCCGGCGCTCCCGAAGGGGACCCGGCTGACATGCCGCCGCCGATCGATTGGCCGACCGAGCAAAAGTGGCAGCTTGAGGATCTCATCGGCCCGCCCGATCACGTGATCAAGTCGAAGCCGTTCGACGTCCCGGCCGAGGGCGGCGACACGTGGTGGCGGCCGCGGGTGCCGACGGGCCTCGACGAGGACCGCTGGGTGATGGCGTTCGAGACGCGTCCCTCCTTCCCCGCCGGGCGTCAGGTCGTGCACCACGCGATCCCGCGTCTGCTCAGGCTCAACGAGGAAGGGGAGTACCAGCGCATCCAGAGCCTGTCGGAGTACGCGATGGGCAAGGTCGGCGAGATCGTGCCCACGGACGCGGGACGGATGCTGAAGGCGAACGACATGATCGAGTGGGACGCGCACTACTATCCCATGGGGTACGAGGTGCCCGGCGATCAGGTCGAACTCGGAATCTGGTTCCACGAAGAGGGCTACGAACCCGAGTTCCAGCAGGATCTGCGCCTCTATCCTCTGAGGGGAGATATCGCGCTGGCGCCGGGAGGGACCGCGATGACGCAGGGATTCCACCGCTGGGACCACCCGGTGAGGCTCGACAGCTTCCAGCCGCACGGGCATGTGCATCTGCACGCAATGTCGATTCAGGCGCTCTACCCCGATGGCAGGCTCGAGCTCATCAGCATGGTCACGGACTTCGACGCCCGCTGGCATCACAGCTACATCTACGAGGATGACGTGGCGCCGCTGCTGCCGCCCGGGACGGTCCTCGTCATGACCGGGTGGTACGACAACACGGCGGAGAACGAACTGACCCCCGATCCGGAGATCTGGTACGCGCGCGGCTCTCGCACCGGGGACGAGATGTCGCATGCGTGGCTCGCCGTGACGCACCTCACGGAGGAAGGCTACCAGCGGCTCGTCGAGGAGCGGGAGGCGAAGCTCACGACCGACGAGGACGGCGTCGACAGCAACGACAACCGCAACTGAACCGGGGCATGCACAGCGTACGTATCGCGGCCGTCCTGGTCGCCGCACAACTGGCGCCGGCCGCCCCCATGGGGTTGTCGGCGCCCGTTCACGCCCAGCAGGTGCAGCGCCTTCCGCTCGCGCCCATCCCGGCGAAGGGCGAGCCGGTGGCGCCCTTCTTCGAGGGCTGGTACCGGAACGACGACGGCTCCTTCACGTTCTCGTTCGGCTACTTCAACCTGAACCGGGAGGAAGTCCTCGACGTCCCACTGGGCGCGGAGAACCACATCGAGCCGCACCAGTTCGACGGGATGCAGCCGACGCACTTCCCGGTGCGCCCGCGCCGGGACCGCGGCGTGTTCTCGGTCACCGTGCCCGCGACCTACGAGGATGTGGAGCAGCGGATCGTGTGGACGATCACGACGAACGGCGTGACCTACTCCGTGCCGGCGCGCACTTTCTCGCCCGCGCTGCAACTCGACTACGGGCCGCGGGCCATGGGGTCCGTGCCGCCCCTCGTCCGCTTCGACCCCGAGGGAGAGGCGGGCCAGCACGTCCAGGGCGTGTGGGGCGAGCCGCGCAGCGCGAATGTGGGCGAGCCCCTGACGCTGCAGCTGTGGACCGAGGAGATCTCCGTCCGCGACCCCGAGGACATGGTGAACCAGGTGGTCGACGTGGAGGTGACCTGGTTCAAGCACCAGGGGCCCGCCGCGCCGGTGGCGTTCGAGCCGTGGCAGATCACGGTCGAGGGCGGGACCGGCGAGACGACGACCGCGGCGACGTTCGGCGCGCCGGGCGAATACGTCCTGCGCGCGCGCGTCGACAACTGGGACGCGAACGACAGCACCGGGGGCGACCAGTGCTGCTGGAGCAACGCCTACGTCCGGGTGACCGTCACCCCCTGACCGCCTGACAGGAGGCGCAAATGGCGGACTCGACACCCCGCGCCCGCGCCATCGCCGTGCCCGTCGGCCGCGCTCTCCTGACGCTTCGGCTGGCCGCCCTCGCCGTCTGCGTGGCGGCGTGTGAGGCTTGGCCGCCCCCGCCCGAGACCGCCCGGATTCCCGTCGTCGACACCCTGCACGGCGTCGAGTTCACGGACGACTACCGGTGGCTCGAGGACCAGGAAAGCCCCGAGACCCGTGCCTGGATCGGCGAGCAGAACGCGTACGCGGAGTCCATCGTCGGCGACACGCCGTTGCGCGCGGGTCTCGAGGGCAGGCTTCGCGAGCTGATGGACGCGCCCGGGGCGATCTTCCCGCGCCGGGCGGGGGACTACGAGTACTTCTCGTTCCGGAAGCGGGGCCGGGAGGTGGGAGCGATCTACCGCCGCCCGGCGCCGGACGAGCCCGAAGACGCTCCAGTCGATCCCGACGGCGAGTTCGAGGTCGTCATCGACCCGCTCGACCTCCGCGACGACGCCACGACCAGCGTGAGCATCATCGACTTCTCGCCGGACGGCCGCCTCATGATCTACGCCATCCGGGACGGGGGCCGGGACGAGCGGGAGTACCGCGTCCGAGACCTGGAGAGCGGCGAGGATCTGCCCGACCGCCTGCCGACCTACCTGTACGGGAACGTCTCCTTCGATCCGGAAGGGGAGGGCTTCTACTACAGCCGCCGGTCGCGGGAGACCGGTGCGCGGATCCGCTACCACCGGCTCGGGACCGACCTGGAAGAGGACGAGGAGCTGTTCGGGGAGGGGCACGGCCCCGAGAGGTTCGTGGGCTTCTCGCAGGGGGGCGACGGCCGGTGGCACGTCTACACCGTGCAGCACGGCTGGGCGCGGACGGATGTCTACCTGCACGACGTGCGCGCCGGGACGGCGCCCGTGCCGCTCATCGTCGGCGCCCCCGCCCGCTTCAGCACCCGCTTCGTCGACGACGAACTCTACCTGCTCACGAACCTGGACGCGCCGAGGAACCGGATCCTCGCCGTCGACCTGGAGAATCCCGACCCGGATCCGGCGCAGTGGCGGGAAGTGCTGCCCGAGGGAGAGGATCTCCTCACCGGATACCGGTTCATCGGCGACGACCTGTACGCCGATTACCTGCGCGACGTGAGCAGCCGGATCGTGCGCTACGGGCCGGACGCCGCCGTGAAGGGCGAGATCCCGATTCCCGCGCACCACGTGGCGACGCTGCGCTCGCACGGAGATGACGGAAACGAAGCCCTCCTCACGCTGACATCGCTCCTCACTCCCCCGGCCATCCTCAAGCTCGACCTCGAGACGATGGAGACGGAGGCGTGGCGGCCGTCATCCGTCCCCTTCGACGGTTCGGAGTACGAGCTGAAGCAAGTCTGGTACACGTCGGAGGACGGGACGCGGGCCCCGATGTACGTCGCCCACCGCCGGGGACTGGCTCTCGACGGGCAAAGCCCCGCCCTCCTGTACGGGTACGGCGGCTTCAACGTGAACCTGCTGCCCCGCTTCGACGCCCGCGCCGCCGCGTGGCTGGAGCAGGGCGGCGTGTACGCGATGGCGACCCTGAGGGGCGGAGGCGAGTTCGGCGAGGAGTGGCACCGGGCCGGCATGCTCGAGAACAAGCCGAACGTGTTCGCCGACTTCATCGCCGCGGCCGAGTGGCTGGTCGAGAACGGATACACGAACCCGGACCGGCTCGCGATCCGCGGCGGGAGCAACGGCGGGCTGCTCGTCGCCGCCTCCCTCACGAAGCGGCCGGACCTCTTCCGCGCCGTTTACTGCGGCCTGCCCGACCTCGACATGGTCCGCTTCTACCAGTTCACCGACACGAACAACATGCCGGCGCTCCTCGAGTACGGGAACGCGGCCGTGGCCGAGGAGTTCGACGTCCTCCGCACCTTCTCCCCCTACCAGAACGTGCGCGATGGCGTGGACTACCCCGCCGTCATGCTCACCCAGGGCGACCTCGACACGCGCGTGCCCCCGCTGCAGGCCCGCAAGATGGCCGCGCGCCTCCAGGCCGCCTCGAGTTCCGGCCTGCCGGTGATCCTCGACTACGACGAGCGCACGGGCCACGCCGGCGGCCGCTCCTTCACCCGCAACGTGCGCAACGCCGCGATGGAACTCGCCTTCCTCCTCCAGCAACTCGGCGCGTCCGAATAGCGGCGCCGGGTCCGCGAGCGTGCGCGGCGCGGGTCGGCCCGAGGGTGTCCGTACGAACGGGTCGTCGACCGGTTACGCGGCCGGGATGCGGCGGAAGAGGCGGAACACGAGCACGAACGCCGTGGCGTACATCACGGCGCCGAGCAGGAAGGGCGCGCCCGGCAACTCCACTGGGGCAGCGGGTGACGTGAAGTAGCTGAACAGGAGGCTGGTGAAGATCAGGGGGCTCATGATGCTCGTCAGGCTCATGAGCGACTGGAGGCCGCCCTGGACCTTCCCCTGGTCCTGCGGCTCCACGGCTCCCGCTACGAGGCTCTGGAGGGCCGGGCCCGCGACGCCCCCGATGGAGCCGAAGATGATGAAGGCGATGAGCATCCACCCCTGCGTGGCGAGGCCGTAGCCCAGGTACGTGATCACGGCCAGCGCGAGCCCGCCGAGGATGGCGCGGCGCTCCCCGGTGCGTTTGATGATGGGTTGAACGAGTCCTCCCTGGACGATGGCCGCCATGAGTCCCACCAGCGCCAGCGACAGGCCGTTCGCGAGTTCGTCCCAGCCGAACTTGTGACCGGTGTAGAGCACCCAGACGGTCTCGAGGCCGCGCTGCGCGAGGATCATGAACACGAAGGACACCGCGAGCCCGGCCACCAGCGGATACGAGCGCAGCACGAAGAGGCTCCCGATCGGGTTGGCCTTCAGCCAGCTGAAGGCGTCGCGCTTCTCCGGCGGCAGCGATTCGGGGAGGACGAAGACGCCGTACAGCGCGTTCACGAGGGCGAGTCCCGCCGCCGCGAAGAAGGGGAGCCGGAGGTCGATGCCGCCCAGCACGCCCCCGATGGCGGGGCCGAAGATGAACCCGAGGCCGAACGCGACGCCGATGAGTCCGAAGTTCCGGGCCCGCTTCTCGGGCTCGGACACGTCGGCGACGTATGCGTTCGCCGTGGTGATGCTCGCGCCCATCACGCCCGCGATGAGGCGCCCCGCGAAGAGCCAGCCGATGGAGGGCGCGAGCCCCATGATGATGTAGTCGATCCCGAGACCGAACAGCGAGATCAGGATCACGGGCCGGCGCCCGACCCGGTCCGAGAGCGACCCCAGGATGGGTGCGAAGAAGAACTGGGTGACGGCGTACGTCGCCGCGAGCACCCCGAACCAGCGTCCCGCCCGCGCGGTGCTTCCGCCCGTGAACTCCTTGATGAGTTCGGGGAGGATGGGGACGATGATCCCGATCCCCAGCACGTCGATGAAGACGGTGATGAAGATGAAGACCATCGCCGCCTCGCGGCCCCGCCCGGGAGCTTTCACCCGTCCTCCACGCGATCGTTAGCCGGAACGCCGCCAACGCGCTGGCGGGTCGCACCAAAACTACTAGCTCGCGTGCCGCCGGCGGAGGGCGTCGCGCCTCTGGTGGTAATTCGCGTACACCTCCTCTCCGGCGCGTTCGCCGCGGCCGGCCCGGGGGTTGGAGAACCCCGTCAGGTGCACGATGGTGTCGTCCACGACGAGCGCGCCCCCGATGGCGCGTTCGGCGACGATCCCCACATCGCGCCCGAGCCCGACCGCGGAGTGGTCATCGAAGGCTCCCGCTCGCAGGCGATCGAGGAAGTCCCGCGCCGCGGAGGCCGGCGCCGCCGTGTCCTCCTCCGAGCGCCTCTCCAGCGCGTCGACGCCGTAGCTGCGCACGAGCCTGGGGAGGAACGCGGCGAGGGTGGCGTGACGGTCGAAGAGGTCCAGTCCATAGCTGCCGCCCGCCACCGCGAAGACGGCGCCGATCTGATCCCGGGCGGCCTCCACCTCCCGTACGTAGTCGTCCAACGCCGTCGCGTGACGCTCGAAAATCTCGCTCATGGCGCCGGTCTCCGATGGGGCCTCCAGCGCCACGGCCTTGTCGTCGATCGAACTCCACACCCGGCTCTGGTCGGAGCGTCGCATCCCCTCGCTGCGCATCGACTCCTGCACGCTCGCGTATCGCTCGGCGCGGCCGCTCGCGAACTGCAGCCGGTCCGTCACCTGGAACCCGGGGCTGTCGTAGGACCAGCGGCCCTGCTCCACGCAGGAGACCGGGATGATCGTCGTCTTCCCGGCGGGGAGCAGCAGCGTGAGGTTGGCGACGCGGTTCTGCTTGGCGCCTACGAGTTCCTCGCCGTCCACGATGAGGAGGGGACGGTCGGCCCGGTTCTCCACCTCCAGATCGGGGACGCTGCCCCCCATCGACACCTCGCGCACGGTGACCCGGTTCTCGCGCAGCCCATCTCCCAGCAGCAGGTAATCGAGATCCGAGGTCTCCGGGGACAGCAGGGGGAACACCGTGAGTCCGCCGCGGAAGGTCGGCTCGCCGATCTCCAGGTTGGCGATGGCCGTCGTGATCTGGTTCATCTCTCCCCTCCTTGATATTGTCAGTGTTGATACGCTGTTGACAGTAAGGAGGAGGTTCGGGTAAGTCAACGGTTGTCATCTGTAAACGACAGTATACGTCACTCGAACCGGAACGGCGGAAAACGGCATGCGCAGTTACACGGCCCGGGAACTGGAAGAGGAGACGGGGTTCAGCCGCCGCACGATCGCCTACTACGTGCAGGTCGGACTGCTTCCGCGGGTCGGCCGGAGGGGGCCGAAGACCCGTTATCCGAAGCTCGTGCGGGACCGCCTCCTCTTCATTCGGCGGGTTCGCGAGGCGGAGGGGGCGGGGAGGGTGCCCGCGACTGCGCTCCGCGAGATCGGCGCCGTGTTCGAGGGATCGTCGCCGGAACTGATCACGGGCGTGGCGGATGGACGGATCGCGGTGACCGCCGATCTCCTCTCCGCCCGGTCCGCCCGAACGGAGTCTCCGTTACGAACGCAGGACGTGGCGGAACGGCACGAGGCGCCCGTCGCCTTCGCCGCCCCTCGGGCGCGGCATGCCGCGCCCGAGGACAGGCTGATGGTACGGGAGCAGGAACCGGACTGGCCTCGTGAAGCGGCGGCGCCTCCCGCCGACGATCCGGAGTTGGCGGCGTTGCTGGTCGCGCTCCGGGAGCTGGCGGGCTGCCGCGACGATCCCCCGGGCGGGGTGGAGAGATGGGCGCGGATCGAGATTGCGCCCGGCGTCGCCCTCTCGGTCCGCGGCGTCGCGGACGAAGACGCCGCCGTGCTCGAGGCAATCGGGCGCAGGCTTCGCAAACGGCTGGCGGACCGGTTCGGCGACTGACGCGGGGATTTCGACGGGCAGCTAGGACTCGATGTCGAAGAAGCTCTCGACCGGGGGCGGGGTCGTCGGGACGGGATCGTCTTTGAGCGCGTCGCGCAGCGCGGGTGGCCGCGGTACGGCGGCGACCCCGCCGAGTCCCGAGGGGTGGTCCGCCATCGCCGCCATGAGCCGGCCTGCGCGATCCAGCCGGGTCGCGACCGCCTCCTCGATCGGTTCGAGGCTCCAGTCGCCGCGCTCCATCACGTGTCCGAGCGCGATCCCGTCCGAGCGCGGGAGGATCCCGATGCGGCCGCCGCCCGGCGCGCTGCCTTCGAGGCTGTAGTCGATCCCGGGCTGCGGGGCGAGGAAGGTGAGCTGGCCCTTGATGGGGGTCATCGTCTCGTCGCCGAACAGGGCTCGGGAGCCGAGACCCGTGCAGTTGGCGATGAGCGGTTCGTCGAGCGACATGAGGTCGCGGGGGGTCTCGAAATTCCGGATCCGCACGCGTCCCCCGAAGAGGAGGAACTCCTCCATCAATTGGTCGAGATAGATCGACGGCTCGATGCGGAGGGTGGGCCTGCGGAGGGCGTAGGTGCCGGGAAAGGGGTGTTCTCCCGGCTGCAGCACGGTGGCTCCCACGTCGACGTCCGGGTCGAGGCCGCTCTCGGTCTCGTCGAGTCCCGAATCTTCCGCCCGCCGATTCGAGAGGCGGTTCGTCCAGGTGTACGTCGTCATCCACGACACGCCGCGTCCGGCGCCGGCGAACAGTTGCATCTGCTCGTAGGAGGCGCGGACGGCCCGGTCGAACTGAGCGTCGAAGGCCGGAGTCCGTTCCGGGGCCGACACGAGGTTGGAGAGCGGCGAGAACCCCGCGTAGGCCATGTTCGAGGTCGTGTCGGGCGGGAGGGCGCGCGCATGGATCGTCACGTCGAACCCGCGGCGCTGGAGCTGCCGCGCGGTGGCGAGGCCGACGGCGCCGGCTCCGATGACGGCGGCTTGCCGCGAAGGGTGAGGTTCGGCCAGTTCGGACACGAGCCGTCCCGTCCCCCACGAAAGGGAGATCCCCGCGCCGCCGTGGCCGTAGTTGTGGATGACGGTCTTCTCGTCCAGCCGCTCCGCGGCCACGCGGAATCCGGCCGGCCGAAAAGGTCTGAGACCCACGGTGGTCCGGATGACGCGGTCCGGCGCGACGCGGAGTAGGGGGAGGCTCGGGGCGGTGGGGCCCGGCGAAAAACGGCGCCACGCGGGGGAGCACGCGCCGAGGCTCGAGCCCAGCGCCGCGGTCCCCACGGTCTTGATCAGCGTTCGACGTTTCACGCAATAAGACTGACGCGAAGTACCGATATCGGCCAGAGAGCGCGCCGAAACGTTCCCGCGGGAACGGGCGGAGGGACGAAATGCGGGGAAGAACGATAGAAACGCCGGACGATATCGCCGAGGGCCTCGAGGCGCTGGTGCGGATCGACGGACGGCTTGCGGAGGCGGTCGAGAAGGCGGGACCCGTGCCGCTGCGGCGACGGGCTCCCGGCTTCGAGGGCCTGGCCCGGACCATCGTGGCGCAGATGGTTTCGAAGGCGGCGGCCGCCGCGATCTGGGAGCGGCTCGTCGAGGAGGCGCAGGGCTGCGAGCCTGACCGGGTCGTCGCGCTGTCCGATGCGCAATGCCGCCGGATCGGGCTGTCCAGGTCCAAGGAGGCGACACTCAAGGGTGCCGCGGAAGCAGTTCAGAGCGGTCGTCTCGATCCGCAGGCGCTGTGCCTCATGCCTGCCGAGGCGTCCATCGCGGCCATGACGGCCCTCAAGGGGATCGGCGTGTGGACGGCCGAGGTCTATCTCTTGTTCTGCGCCGGCCACAGCGATGTCTTCCCGGCGGGCGATCTCGCTCTGCGGAAGGCGGCGGGACATGCGCTCCGTCTACGGGGACGGCCCGATGAGAAGACGCTCCGCGAGATCGCCGCCCGCTGGCGACCCTGGCGGAGCGTGGCGGCCCGGCTGCTCTGGGAGTACTACACGACGGAAATGCGGCGGCGCGACGTGCTGCCGGCGGGTTCGCGGGATCGCTAGGAGGCGCTGCTAGATCGTATCGAGGTCTCCGGCTCGTACCCAGCCGACCTTTCCGTCTTCAAGGACGATCTCGAGCCAGTCGCTCGATCTCCGGTCGATCCGGACGACGGCCCCCTCGTGAATCGTGAACAACTGCAGCGAAGGGTCATCGGAGGGCGCGCTCTGGACGGCGGCCTCGGTCTGCAGGATCACCCCGCGCTCCGCGCGCCCGATGCCGAACTCGCGGATCAGGAGGTTCGCGCCGACGACGAAGGTGAGCGCGGCGGCGGCCACGGCGGCGGGGCGGGTCCAGTGTGGCGGCCCGGTGGAGAGAAGCCGGTAGAGCAGGATGGAAGCCAGCCCCAGGTAGCCCAGCGCCAGGATCGCGATGAGCCACGCGCGCGGCACGAGCTGCACCGCCCACCTGACGAGGCGGGGCACCCAGAATCCCGGAAGCGGTGTGATCTGGTCGGCGGTCAGAGAGCGCGCGAGTTCCAGGTTCGTGCGCACGCTCTCATCCCGGGGAAGTGCGACCCTGGCGCGCTCGTAGAAGAGGATCGCCCGGCCCAGTTCGCCGAGCCTGAAGTAGGCGTTGCCGATGTTGTAGTGGAGTTCGCCGCTCTCGAACCCGTCCTCGTACAGTCCGAGGTAGGCATCGAGGGCACCCCCATGGTCTCCGGCCTGATAGAGGCGGTTCCCCGCCTGGAACCGGTCGGCGGGGGCCGGGGCGAGCGCGGCTTCCTGTGGAGCGAGCGTGGGCGCGAAAGTGAGCGCCACGGCCGCAACCCCGGCGGCCGCCAGCCCGCGTTGACGCCCGGCGGCTCGGCGGGCGGTCATCGGAGTTCTCCCGCGAGGGCGGACAGCACGGACTCGGCGCGGGCCAGAAAAGCCTTGCGTTCCTCGACCTCGGCGCCGACCGGGGCGAACCGCTGCCGGTCGCAGGCTTCGAGCACGGCGAAGTACTCTTCGACGGTGGGCTCGCGGGCGCTGCGGCGGAGCAGGGCGGCGCGCAGGTCGTCGCGGATCATCCCGGCCGCGGAGGTGTCGAGCTTGTCGGCGACGAACCCCTCCAGCGCCTGGCCGGTCTCGGCGTAGAAGGCCCGCGCATCGTCGCCTCCCGCGAGCCCGGCCGCCCGGGCGAGGCGCTTCTTCGCCACGCGGGCCGCCCGGCGGTCGCGGGCGTAGGCCTGGTCGCCCGCGAGCCGGTCGCGGCGGCGGCGCAGCCCGGCCGCGCCCGCGACCATGCCGACGGGCGCAAGCGCGACGATCCAGAACCATGCCTGGTCGAAAAGCGTCTCGCCCCGGCGGCGGAAGCGCGGCGTATCCATCCGGATGAAACGGATGTCCGAGCGCAGCGCCTCGACGGAGCCGCGCGCGCGTGCTCCGGGCAGTGCCTCCTCGACCGCCCGGCCCGTGACCCGCAACTCGACCGGCGCCGCTGAAGCGATCTCATAGCGGTCCGCCGCGGCGTCGTAGTACCCCATGTCCACGCCCGGTATCGTCAGCATCCCGGGCGCCCGCGGGATGAGGACGTACTCCCAGGTCCGTGCCCCCGAGACGCCCGCGTCCGTGGTTCGCAGACGATCCGACACCTCGGGCGGAAAGGCCTCCACCGTCGGCGGAAAGGCGAGTTCCGGCGGGGCCAGCGCCTTCAGGTTGCCGGAACCCGACACTTCCACACGCAACGTGACCGCCTCGTTCGCGGCCAGGCTGTCCCGGTCGACGGAACTCGCGACTGCCAGATCCCCTACGAGGCCCGTGAAGTCCGAGGGCCGTCCCTCGGAGGGGAGCGGAAGCACTTCGATCTCGACCGCACGAGAAGCGGCGCCGGTCGTCACGACATCGCCGAACAGCGAACTGCGGTTGAGGAGCCCCCCGAACACATCGTCGAACGGATCGCGCGAACGCCGCTGCAAGCGGACCTGCGCTTCGATCGCGAGCGGTTCGAGCGTCTTCGTGCCCGGCCCCGTCGGATACAGCGCCACCTTCCGGATCACCGCGGTCGCGTACGCGACCCCGTCGCGCACGATCTGTTCGACCTGCGGCTGTTGCGGGAGTTCGAACTCCTCGACCCAGAAGCCCGCCGTGCCGGGGAGTCGCGTGACCCCGTACGAACTCACGTTGACGCGCGTGAAGAGTCGGTATTCGACGATGACCGGCTCGTTCTCCCGCACGCGGCGCTTGTCCGGCTCGGCGACGATGAAGAGGTCGTCCGGGCCGATGGTCCCCGGATCGGAAGGCTGCCCCGCGGGCGCTCCCCCCGCTCCCGGCGCCGGCTGGGGAGCCGACGACACGCGCAGGCTCAGCGGCTCCGTCGTCAGCGTCGCCCCGCCTGCCTCGACCGTCACCGGCCCGATCTCGAACGTCCCCTCCGCCGTCGCCTGGAACCGGTACTGCACCGTGAGCGACACGGTCGTCCGGCCGTTCACGATCCGGACCGAGGTCTGCGTCCCGCTGCTCAGGAAGGCGGCGAAGGCGCTCATGTCGGGGAGGGCCGGGTCCTGGTCGAAGCGCTGGACGCCTTCCAGGACGACGTTGAGCGTGAAGGTCTGCCCTACGCCGACTTCCCCGCGGTCGAGATGCGCCGAGGCCGTGACCTCCTGCCCCGACAGCGTCCCCGGCGCGAGCAGGCCGCCCATGAGCCAGCCGAGCGCGGCGATCCTGGCCGGGTGCCCGCGGCGGGCCGGGAGTCGAAGGCGTCGCATCACCAGTCCCTGCGCGGCCTCGTGCCGCGTGTCGGCGTGCGCGGCTGGCGGTTCACCTCATCCTGATCCTCACGGATCGCGTCCAGCAACCGCTCCGCCTCCTCTCTCGTCATCTCGCCCGGAGGCGGCGTTCCCTCCTGCGGCTGCGGTTCCGATTCGTCCGGCTCCTGCTCGGGATTCGGCGGGTTCCGCGGGTCCTGGTTCGGATCCTGCTCCGGGTCCTGTTCGGGCTGATCCTGCGCGTCCTGTTCGGGGTCCGGGTTCTGCTCGCCGTCGCCCTGCTGTTGCTGCTCCTGCTCCTGCATCTGTTCGAGCACGCGTTCGAGGTTGTGCTTGGCGTCGGCGTCCGCCGGATCGGCCCGCAGCGCCTGTTTGAAGGCCTCCAGACTCTCGGGGAGCGCCCCCTGCCGGTAGAGCGTGTTCCCGAGGTTGTACCAGGCGGCGGCCGCCAACTCCGGGTCTCCGCTCTCCACCGCGGCGCGGAACGACTCCAGCGCGGACTCGTAGTCCTCGCCCCGGTAGAGCGCGTTCCCGTCGTTGAACCGGATGATGGGGGAGTCGGGGGCCTCGAGGAGCGCTTCCAGGTACTTCTCGTGCGCCTCGGCGAAGCGTCCCTCCTCATAGAGGCGGTTCCCCTCGCGCGCCTCCGCGCGGCCCGCCTGTGCGCGCGCTTCGGCGGGCGTCGCGGCCGCGAGGACCGCGATAACCAGGGGCAGCCACAGCCACCCGATGCCGCCCCGCGTCGTGCTCACGAAAACCTCCCTCTCCAGACCCTCACCGTCTTCTTCCGGTCCGTCCACAGACCTTCCAGGAACAATAGGAGAATCGCCGCGCCGAGGAATATCTGGAACTGCTCCTCGTACTGGGTGACCTCGCGTGCGTCGATCTCCCGTCCGCCCAGCTCCGCGACCTCCTCGATGAGCGCCGTCAGCTCGCTCGCTTCGGGGGTGCTGCGGTAGAGCTGTCCGCCTGTTCGCGTCGCGATCCGCCTCAATGTCGTCTCGTCGAGACGGGTCGTGACGACGGCCCCCGCTTCGTCCCGCTTGAACCCGGACGGGCGGCCCGCGGCGTCGTACTCCGGAATCGGGACGCCGTCCGTCGAACCCACGCCGACCGTGTGGATCGTCACCCCGGCCTCGAGCGCGCGATCCACCGCCGGCTCGATGCCTCCCTCGTGGTCTTCGCCGTCGGTGACGACGATGATGATGCGCTCCTCCACCGGCGCGTCGGAGAAGGCGTCGAGAGCGAGTTCGAGCGCGGCCCCGAGATCCGTCCCCTGCACGGGCACGAGGTCCGTGTCCATCGCGTTGAGGAAGAGGCGCGCGGCCCCATAGTCCGAGGTCAGCGGGCTCTGGACGAAGGCTTGGCCGGCAAAGGCGATGAGACCGATGCGGTCCCCGTCCAGCCGCTCGATGAGGCGCTGGATTTCGAGCTTCGAGCGCTGCAGACGGTTGGGGGCGAGGTCCTCCGCCAGCATCGAGGTGGAGAGGTCGAGGGCGACGACGATGTCCATCCCCTCGCGGCGGACGGTCTCCACGCGCGAGCCGAACTGCGGGCGGGCGACGGCGACGACGGAGAGTCCGACTACGGCGAGGAGTCCGATGGCCTTCCAGGCGCGGGCCCGCGGGTTCACGCTCCGGCTCAACTGGCGGACGAGCGCGAGATCGCCGAAGCGGCCCAGCGCCCGCCGCCGGTGCGCCGCGCCACGCCACATCAGTCCGGCGGCCAGCGGGATGAGCGCGAGCCCGAAGAGCGCCGTGACGAACCCGAAGCGGAACACGATCTCGCCTCCCCCGCGCTACGGCAGTCTTCTCAGGACCGTGTGCGCGAGCCCGATCTCGAGCAGCAGCAGTCCGAGTCCCGCCGCGAGCGGGAAGTGGAAGAGTTCGCCGTACCGCGTGAAGCTCTGCACGTCGATCTCGGTCGTCTCGAGGGCGTCGATTTCCTCGTAGATGCGCTCGAGGCTCTCGCGGTCCGTGGCCCGGAAGTAGCGACCGCCGGTGACCTCGGCCACTTCCGTGAGGGTCGGTTCGTCGACATCCACCGGAATCGAGACGAGGCGCCGCCCGAAGACCGGATCGTCGACGGGAACCGGGGCCGTCCCCCTCGACCCGGCGCCGATCGTATAGACCCTGACCCCCAGCGCCCGGGCCATTCGGGCGGCGGTCGCCGGATCGATCTCGCCACGGTTGTTCCGGCCATCGGTGAGGAGCACGATGATCCGCGATTCGGCCTGGCTGGACTCGAGTCGCTTGAGCGCGGTCGCGAGTCCGAGTCCGATCGCGGTCCCGTCCTCGACCATCCCCACCTCCAGTTCGGCCATCACCGCGGAGACCGCCGGGTGATCGATCGTGAGCGGCGCCTGCGTGAACGCCTGGCCCGCGAACACGACGAGCCCGATCCGGTCGTTGCGCCGGCGCTCCACGAAGTCCGCCGCGACCTCCTTGGCGGCCTCCAGCCGGTTGGGTGACAGGTCCTGCGCGAGCATGGAACTCGAGATGTCGACGGCCATGACGATGTCGACGCCCTCGGTCGACACGTCCTCGCTCGTCGAAGCGGATTGGGGGCGGGCGAAGGCGATGATGAGCGCGCTGAGGGCGAGAAGCCGCAGCGCCAGAGGCACATGGCGCAGGCGGCCGGTGCGCTCGGCCCCCGCGTGGCGGAGGAGCGCGAGGTCCGGGTAGCGCAGGGCGCCGGCCTTCCGTCCTCCCTTCGCCAGGTGCCGGTAGGCGAGGGCCGGGACGAGGAGAAGCAGGAGCAGGAGAAACGCGGGATCCGCGAACCGGTGGATCATGGGACGGCCGCCTCGGTCCGGTCGTCGGCCGTCGCTTCGGCTCCGTCGGCCGCGGTCGCCTCGGACTCCGCGGCGGGCGGCGGGGGCACGAACTTCGTCCGCTCCACCAGCGTGCGCGCGTCGGCGAGAATGCTCCTGCACGCCGCGTCATCCGGCCGCCATTTCGCGAACTTCACGAGGTCGCAGGCGTCCAGGAAGCGCTCGAAGGCCGAGCGAATCCCGGGGTCCACGCCGGCGTGTCCCAAGCTCGAGATCACGTCCGGCGTGACCATCTCCAGGGCCCAGATCCGGTAGCGTCCCTCGACGTACGCGCGGATGATCCGCGACACCTCCACGTGGTACGGCTTGATCTCGCCGCGCTCCAGGAGAGGGGACGCCTCGAGCCGGTCCAGTGCCTCCAGCGCGATCTCGTGCGGCGGACGGGCCGGGACCGGCGGCCGGGAGCCGACCCGGTCGGGGCCGCGACGCCGCCGGCGCCCCCACCAGTACCCGAGGCCGGCGAGGGCCACGGCGAGCAGGAGCCACGGCCACAGGAGCAGCCAGTTGCGCGCGATCGCGCGCGGGCCCTTCACGTCGCGGATGTCCCCGCTCTCGTCGAGTCCGACCGTGGTCACGCCGATGACCACCGGATCCGTGGAGACGGTGGCCGTCCCGTCGCCACCGTCCGTGAGTTCGAGGGTAAAGGACGGGATCTCGAGTTCCCCGAGTTCGAAGGCGGTCACGTGAAGCACCGCCGCGGTGCGGGCGCCGTCCCCCGAGGCCTCGGGCGGGCTCGCCTCGAGCGCCAGCGCCTCGAAGGGACCCAGCGAGAGCGAATCGGGCCAGCGCACCGCGAGATCCGCCGGGTGCTCGACGGAGAGCCGCAGCGCAAGCGGGTCGCCCACATGGATCTCCGTCGTGTCGGGCTCGATCGTGACCCGCGGTGCCTGCCCCCGGAGGTCTGCGCCCGCGCCGAAAGTCCCGCACGCCAGCAGGAGGCCCACGATCGCGGCACGCCGGTTCCCGTTCCCCGATCCGCGACTCATATGCGCCGTCCCCGCTCCTCGAAGAAGCGCATCAGCGGGCGCAGGTAGGGGCGTCCCGGACTGAGGTCCACGACGTCGACCTTGCTGCGCCGGAACGTCCGGTCCTGTCCCGCCCGCGCCTCCTCCCCGCGGCTCGCGAACGCGGCGCGAAAATCCCGGTTCGAGGTGTCGACGACGAGCCGTTCTCCCGTCTCGGCGTCCTCGAGTTCGACGAGTCCGATGGACGGCAGTTCCGATTCCCGCCGGTCCCTCACTCGGAGGGCGACGACGTCGTGCCGCCGGCCCGCGACGCCGAGCGCCTTCTCGAACGGTCTCGACACGAAGTCGGAGACGACGAAGACCACGGCCCGCCGCCGAATGATGCGCGACAGGTATTCGAGCGCCGCGCCGAGGTCCGTCGTCCGGCCCGCGGGCTCGTGGTAGAGCATCTCGCGCAGGACGCGCAGCACATGCCGGCGGCCCTTCCGCGGCGGGACGAACTTCTCGACGCGGTCGCTGAAGATGATGAGCCCGACCTTGTCGTTGTTCTTGATCGCGCTGAAGGCGAGCAGGGAGCACACCTCGACGGCGAGATCTCCCTTCATGCGCTCGCGCGTGCCGAAGTCTCCGGACGCGCTCACGTCGACGAGGAGCATCACGGTGAGTTCGCGCTCTTCCTCGAAGATCTTGACGTGGGGCGTTCCGGTGCGGGCGGTGACGTTCCAGTCGATCGTGCGGATGTCATCGCCGTAGTCGTATTCCCGGACCTCGGCGAAGTTGATCCCACGCCCCTTGAACACGGAGTGGTATTCGCCCGAGAACACCTGGTCCACGAGCCCCCGCGTCGTGATCTCGATGCGGCGGACCTTGCGGAGGATCTCCCGCGGAATCATCCCTCGATCCCTCCGGTTCCCCGAACCCCTACGGGACCTCGACGCTGTCGAGGATCCGGTTCACGACGTCTTCGCTCGTGACTTCCTCGGCTTCCGCCTCGTAGGTGACGAGCACGCGGTGCCGCAGGACGTCGAGGGCGACGGAACGCACATCCTCCGGCGTCACGTAGCCCCGGTGCCGCAGGAAGGCGTGTGCCCGCGCCGTGCGCGCGAGGCAGATGCTGGCCCTCGGTGACGCGCCGTAGGCGATGAGGTCGGCGAGGTCTTCGAGTCCGTGGTCGGACGGCGCGCGCGAGGCGAAGACCAGTTCCACGATGTACCGCTCGACCTGCCGGTCCATGTAGATGAGGTCGACGGCGCCGCGCGCCCGGAGAATCTCGTCCGGCGTGACGACCGTCTGCGGCTCCGGCGCGGACCCGACGCCCATGCGCCGCATGATCTCCAGCTCTTCTTCCTTGTCGGGATATCCGACGGAGAGCTTGAGCATGAAGCGGTCCACCTGCGCCTCGGGGAGCGGGTACGTCCCTTCCTGCTCGATCGGGTTCTGCGTCGCGAGGACGAGGAACGGGTCGTCGAGGGGGAAGGTCTCGTCTCCGATCGTCACCGTCCGTTCCTGCATCGCCTCGAGGAGCGCGGACTGGACCTTTGCGGGCGACCGGTTGATCTCGTCGGCGAGGATGATGTTGGAGAAGATCGGACCCTTCCGGGTCTGGAACTCGCTCCGCTTGGGGTCGAAGATCAGCGTTCCGATGAGGTCGGCGGGGAGGAGATCAGGCGTGAACTGGATTCTCTGGAAACCGGTGTCGATCGCTTGTGAGAGCGTCCGCACCGTGAGCGTCTTCGCCAGTCCCGGGACCCCTTCCATGAGCACGTGACCGTCGGCGAGCAGGCCGATGAGGAGCCGCTCGACCATGGTTCGCTGCCCCACGATGACGCGCCCCACCTCGTCGACCAGCCGCTCCACGAAGGCGCTCTGCTCGCGGATCTTCTCCTGTATCGCTTCGATGTCGTGACTCACCGCGGTGCGTTCCTCTCCTCTCGAATCGTCTCTCGAATGGTTTCGCGCGAAGACCCGGCCACCCGTGGTCGAACCGCCCCGGGCGCCCAGCACCGACAGGGATCGGCGTTTGAAAGACATTTTATCGAATTTCGGCGTTGCCCGGACGGACCTGCGTTGACGCGGGCCGCGGCGGCGGGCACCGTGAATCCGGATACGCAATCACGGAGCGCCAACCGGGAGCGCCGCATGTACGACACGCCGGAGCCGGGATCGGAATCGAAGGCCGTCCACCGTCGTGACCTCCTCCGCTGGCTTGCCGCCAGCCCGCTCCTGACCGCCTTCGCCGGCTGTGACCTGGGCCTCGTCGAACGCGCGATGGCGCAGGAGGCGCCGGCGCGGTCCCTCGACGACCTCGTCCAGTCGGCCGAGCAGGCGCTCGACGTGTTCGACCTCGAGAGGGTGGCCGCGCAGACGGTCCCGACGGCGCACTGGGGATACATCAAGACCGGTGTCGACGGGGAGGGGACGCAGGCGAACAACCGGGCCTCGCTGGAGCGGATCTACATCCGCGCGCGCCGGCTCGTCGACGTCTCGAACCTCGACATGCGCGTCTCGATCTTCGGGCGGGAGTGGCCGACGCCGCTCATGATCGCGCCGGCGGGTAGCCAGGGCGCCTTCCACCGCGACGGCGAGCTGGCGACCGCGCGCGCTGCCGCCGCCCGCAACCACCTGCAGACGCTCTCGTCGGTGAGTTCCACGGGGGTCGAAGCGGTGAACGAGGCGCGGGGGGAGCCGGTCTGGTATCAGCTCTATGCGCCCCGCCACTGGAACGCGACGGTCGCGCTCGTGAACCGCGTCCGCGAAGCCGGCTGCCCCGTCATCGTGCTCACGGTCGATCTCCTCGGCGGAAGCAACCGCCTCACGCTGGAGCGCTACCGGCGCATCGACGACCGCAACTGCGAAAGCTGTCACCGGAGCGGTGGCCGCGCGGATCCCGTCAAGCCGATGTACGAGGGGCTGCCCCAGGGCCCGCCGGACAGCGGCGGCCCCACCATGACCTGGGACTACGTGCACCGCCTGCGCGACATCACGGACCAGCGGATCGTCGTGAAGGGGCTCGTGACCCGCGAGGATGCGGAACTCGCGCTCGAGCACGGCGTGGACGGGATCTGGGTCTCGAACCACGGCGGCCGTGCGGAGGGCAGCGGCCGCGCGACGATCGACGCGCTTCCGGAGATCGCGGAAACGGTGGCCGGCGAGGTACCGATCATCGTCGACGGAGGCTTCCGCCGCGGCACGGACATCTTCAAAGGCCTCGCGCGCGGCGCCACCGCAGTGGCGATCGGGCGTCCCTACCTGTGGGGTCTCGGGGCGTTCGGCCAGGCGGGCGTCGAGCGGGTGCTGGAAATCCTGATCGAGGAGTTGCGGATCACGATGGGCGCCGTCGGAACGCCGTCACTGGCCGACATCGGCCCCCACTCCATCGGCGTCGACTGACGAAGCGGAGTTGCGAGCTGCAGAGACGAACCGCGTCCCCGTGATCGCCCCGTACATCGCTCCGAATCCACCACCGTCCCCGACGAGCAGTCCCAGCACGCCCACGCCGAGGGGGCCGGCCGCGACGAGACCCGCGACGCTTGCCGCCACCCACCAGCCGGCACGTGCGACCCGCCGGAGAATCAGCCATTGGACGGTGCCGAACGCGCCCAGTCCCGTGAGCGTCCCCAGGATGGCGCCGAGGGTTTCATTCCCGTTCCCGGACAGAGCGTCCAACAGGCCGAGCGCGACGGCTCCCCCGACGAGTCCTCCCACGACCTTTGCGGTCGCCCACCGGGCGGCCCAGGACAGCCGCCGCCGCATGATGAGCCACTGGACTGTCGCGATCGCGCCAAGGACCCCGCCCAGGGCGACGGCCCCGAGGACGGCCTCGCCCATCGCCGTACCGATGATCCTCGCCGGGACGACGCCCACGGCTCCGCCGACTCCGCTCGCCAGCACCCACACGAGCCAAAGGCTCCATCTCGACACGCGCGACGCCGGCATGGCGCCGTTCGTCGCCGCAGCGGCTGTCAGAGGATTCCGAAGAAGTTCAGGATGAACCCGATCGTGAGAGGGATGATGGGCAGCAGCGTCACTCCGACCGCGACGGTCACGCCTGCCCGGAAGAGGAGGGGGCCGGTGGGAAGGAGCCGTCGACCGAACAGCTTCTCGAGCGTGATCTCGGCCACCGGACCCAGCGAATAACACACATTCGCCCACACGGCCCACCAGATCGCCGCGCGGAACATGTCGACCGGCTGCAGCGTCGCGACCACGGCCGTGAGCGCCGCGCCGAACGTCATCGTCACGAGCCCGGTCCCTCCGACGATGAGGTTGTAGGGGAGGCGGCGTTTCTCCCACCAGCCGATGATCGCCCCGACGCGGCGCTCCGCCGGCTCGGGGTAGAGGAAATCCGCGAGGACGGTGCCTCCCGGGACGATGCCGCGGGTCAGTCCGCCTGCGGGAATCGCGGAGTCGGTTGGGGAATCGTGCTTCATCGCAGGTCCGCTTCGAGGATGGGACGGCTGTCGGTCAGGCTGTCATACGGTTCCGCGGCCCCCCCGGTTCCCCCTCCGGGCCGGGCCCGCAACGCGAAGCGCGCTCCGGGGAGACGGCGCGGCCCCGGAGCGCACCTCGAAAGGCTTCGTTCAGCGCAGAGAGGCCGTCAGGTCGCGGATCGCGTCGGCCAGCAGCGCCAGGCGCCGGGCATCGCCCGGCCCCGCCGCGTTGGCGGCGCGACGCGCATCTTCATCGAGTTCCGCTGCGACCGCGTTCAATTCATCGAGCGTAGCGTTCCGCTCGGCGCCGGACTGGCTCTCCGCCATGTCGAGCAGCGACGCCACCCGCTCCCCGCGCTCGGCCCGGATGCCGCTGCTGCGCTGCATCTGGATCAGGTACGACCGCGCGACCGCGAAGCTCGCGGGCCAGTCGAACCGCTCCTGGTTCTGCACGTTGGAGTCGCCGACCATCACGGACATGGCCGCGTCGATCTCCGCCTGGGACAGGTGCTCGCTGGCAGCGAGCTGGAACACGTCCACGCCTCGCGCGATTTCCGCCCCGTAGATCGAACCGTTGTGCCAGTACGCCGACCAGTAGCCGCCGCTCAGCATCTCCACCGCGTCGAGAGGGCCGCGGTCGAAGTAGGCGATCTCGAACGGATTCTCCGGATCCGTGAAGTCGAAGATCGAAAGACCGCCCTGGTACCAGCCCTGCACCATGATGTCGCGGCCGGGCACCGGAATCATCGAACCGTTGTGGGCGACGCAGTTCTCCTGCTCCGTCTGCGGCACCGGCAGCTTGTAGTAGCCCGCCAGCTCCATCTTGCGGTCGCGGATCGTGAAGATCGCGTTGGCGCCCCACGTTTCCGGATCGGAGCCACGGCAGCGCGGCGCTCCGCCGCCGCCCCATTCGTCCGTGAACACGATCGCCGTCCCGTCGTTGTTGAAGGTCGCCGAATGCCAGTAGGCGAAGTTCGGATCGACGACCTGGTCGATGCGGGTCGGGTTCTCGGGGTCGGAGATGTCCAGCAGGATGCCGTTCCCCGCGCAGGCTCCGGCGGCGAGGCCGAGATCCGAGCGCACCGTGATGTCGTGGCACTGGTTCGTGAGACGGGACGACTGCGTGCCTTCACCGTGGTCGCCTCCCGACCACAGACCCGCGATATCCCCCGTCTCGGGATCGGCGAAGATACGCGGCATGTTGACGACTTCGGCATTCTCCGGCGCATCCACCGGCACTTCGATGATCTCGATCCGGAACAGCGCCGTGTTCTCGTCCTCCTCGGCCGGCATGCCGGAGCAGCCTTCGAGTTCGCTTCCCGAACGGACGCGCCCCGTGCCCGAGACGTAGATGTAGACGTGGGAGTCGTCGTTGGGATCCGTGACGAGCGTGTGCGTGTGAGAGCCGCGGCACGTCTGCACGGTCTTCACCTGGCGAGGATTCCCAATGTCGGAGATATCGAAGATGCGGATCCCCTGCAGGCGCACGGTGCTGACGCTGTCCTGGACCCCTTCCGTGCCGCAGTCGAGCCGGGCCGACGCCTGCTGGACCGACATGAAGAGAAGGTTCTCGTGTACGCTGACGTCACCCTGTCCGCCGGGGCACACGACCGCGACGACGAGTTCCGGCTGGGCGGGATCCGAGGCGTCGAACACCTGGAAGCCCCAGTAGCTGCCCTGGAAGACCAGATCTCCCTGGAACGCGATATCCGAGTTGGTCGGCCCGCGTCCGCCGGCCTCGTCCGTGAGGAACGGATCGGGTTTCGGGAGGCTGACCAGCCGCTCCAGGTTGCCGATCGCCATGCCGGCATCGTGGAGGCCCGGCGCGAGCCCGATGCGCGGATCGTCGGGGTCCCACTCCCAGACGGCCTCCGGAGGGGGTGGCGGCGGGTCCTGGGCCGCCAGGGCATCCGCGCCGGCGAACCAGCCGAACGCCAAGGCGGACAACGCCACTGCCGGGCCGCCGATGCGCCGTCCCACGATCAAGGTCTCTCTGCGTGACATCTTCCTACCTCCTGCCTGCCGTGAATCGCCGATGAGCGCTCATGGAATCGCGTTCAACATGTCGCTCATGCGCAGGATCTCCATGTCCTGGTCCGCGTCCACATCCGCCGCGAACCGGAAGATCTCGGTCTCCTGGCCTCCGCCAGGACTGTCGAACAGTTCCGCCACCATCATGAGCGCGCCGTGATGATGCTTGATCATGCCTTCGAGGAAGAGCCGGTCGAACTCGGAGCCGCGCGCCGCGGCGAGGGCGTCCATTTCCTCGCGCGACAGCATTCCCGGCATGAGTTCGCCCTCGCCGAGTCCGTGCGCGTGTCCGGCCCCCATCATCGGAGCCGTCTCGCCCCGGCGCTCGAGCCAGCGCGTCATCCACGCGATCTCGTCCCGCTGGGAGATCTCGATCCGGCGCCCGAGCAGGTGCAGTCCCTCGTGATCCGTCCGCTCCCGAATGAGCGCGGCCATCTCCAGCGCCTGGGCGTGATGCGGGATCATCCCCTGCATGAAGCGGACGTCCGCCTCGGTGTGCGTGATATGCTCTAGGGATGCGGCTTCCTCCACGGTCAGGACGCGCGTGGCCTCGCCCGGCGCGCCGGGCTGGACCGTCCGCGCCTCCCCCTCGCCCGCTTCGCCGCCGCAGGCGGCAAGCGCCACGAGCAGGGGCCCGATCCCGCGCGTGAACTTCATTCCACGACCCTCCGTCCGCCGAAAGCTACCCTTCGTCCTCGGTCGCGAGTTCGGCCTTCGCCGCCCGCACCATCTCGCGCACGTCGGCCAGCAGTTGCTTCGCGTCGTACACGATGCCGTCCTTGATCGTGTACTTGATGCCGCCGACGCGCTCGGTCTCGCCGGTCTCGTCGTTGAGTTTCACCGCGCCGTTGCCGTAGAGGACCTTGAGGTTCTGCAGCGGGTTCTCCTCGACGACGACGAAATCGGCCTTGAGTCCCGCGCGGATCATCCCGAAATCGGGCGGGAGCCCCTTGGGATCGTTCAGCTCCTGCGCCCCGTGCAGGGTGGCCGAGCGGATGACCTCCACCGGGTGGAACCCGGCCTCGCGCAGCAGTTCGAACTCCCTGATGTAGTCGAAGCCGTACAGCTTGTAGATGAATCCCGAGTCCGAGCCCGTCGTCACGCGGCCGCCGCGGTTCTTGTACTCGTTGAGGAACTGCATCCACACCTTGAAGAAGTTCCGCCACGCGACCTCTTCCTCCGTGCCCCAGTAGAACCAGTACGAGCCGTGCGCGGCGCGGCTCGGCTGATAGAAATCCCACTGGCTGGGGAGCGTGTACTCCTCGTGCCAGTCCGCGTTGCGGGCCGCCATCACGTCCCGGCTCGCCTCGTAGATCGTCATCGTCGGATCGATCCCGAACCCGATTTCGAGGAAGCGCTCCTGCAGCGCGTTCCAGCTGTCGGAGCCGGGGCCGTCGACCTGGTCCCAGAGGCGGGCCACGTTGCCGAAGCGGTGCTGCTCGTTCTGGTAGTTGTAGTCGAGCGGCCAGTCCTGGACGCTGTAGTCGGACAGCATCGACTCGAACAGGCCGTAGTAGTGGGTCATCATGTCGAGCCCGATCTCGGCAGCGTCGAGCGCGGTCATGCGCCCCACGCCCATCTGGCCGAGGTGGGCCACGGTGCCGAGGCCGTGCTGGTGCGCCTCGTCGATGAGCGCCTCCATGATCGGCGGGTCGTACGAACCCAGCTTGAGTCCGTCGATCTTCTGTCCCTCGACCTCCTGCGCCGCGGCCCAGCGCACCCACTCGCGCGCTCTATCGGGGGTATTCACCGGCCCCTGGTCCCAGGCCTCGCCCGGCCGCACGTAGGTGTACATGCGCGGCGCGACGATCTCGTTGCGCACCGCCTTCGCCTTCTCCCCGAGCGACCACATCATCGGTCCGTGGCCGACGCCGCGGGAGGTCGTGATCCCGTGTCCCATCCACAGCTTGTAGACGTACTCGGGCTGCGGCGCCTTGGGGAAGCCGCCGGTGTGCGCATGCATGTCGACGAAGCCGGGCATGACGAAGTGCCCGGAGAGGTCGATCTCGTGCACGTTCGCGTCGGGATTCTCCTCGATATCGAGGTCGGGCCGGCGATCCTCGTTGATGTCGAGTCCCGGGAAGCCGACGGTGCTGACGGAGGCGATGCGGTCGCCCTCGATGACGATGTCCACAGGGCCCTGGGGCGGCGCGCCCGTTCCATCGATGATCGTGACGCCACGAAGAATCAGGCGGTCGTAGGGGCCGTCGCCCTCGTCGTCGCCGCGTGGAGTCGTTTCCGGGCGTCCGTCCTGCGCGAGCAGCGACGCCGCGCCGAAGAGGAAGACCCCGGCCATCGTCAGAGCGCGCCGGCAATACAATTTCGTTTTCATGATCCCTCCATGATCCATGCGGCGAACCTCATGTCACGGCCGCCGCCACTTCTGAGATGTTGCTCTCGCGGAGCAGCTTGACCCGGAACTCGGTGAACTCGCCCGGCTCGCTCTCCACCTCGAGTTCGCCGCCGTGGCCGACGACGATGTCGCGGGAGATCGACAGCCCGAGTCCGGTCCCCTGCGTCCCCGACTTCGTCGTGAAGAACGGTTCGAAGATCTTCCGGACGATGGAGTCCGGAATACCGGTGCCGTTGTCCCGAACCGACACGATGACGTGGTCTTCGTAGCCCCTCGTCTTGAGTGCGACGGTCGGCGAATAGTCGGCGTCCTCCTCCTCCTCCTCCTCCTTGCGGGCGGCCGTCGCGTGACAGGCGTTGGTCACGATGTTCAGGAAGACCCGGCTCAAATCGCGGGCGATGCCGGTGACCTCGCCGGCTTCGTCATCGAAATCGCGGTCCAGCGTCACGTTGAATGAAGAGTCCGTGCCGCGCAAACCGTGGTAGGCGAGCTTCGCGTACTCGTCGACCAGCTGGTTGACGTCGATGGTCTCCGCGGCGCCGGCTTCGTCCCGCGAATGAGCCAGCATTCCCTCCACGATGCGGTCGGCCCGGCCCCCGTGCTCCCGAACCTTGGTCACGTTCATCTCGAGGTCGCCGAGGACTTCATCGATGAAATCGCGGTCCAGCTCCGCGTTCCCCTCCGCGACCTCCTTCATCTCCTCCTGCAGTTCCTCGATCAGTTCCTTCGAGAGCACCGCGAAGTTGTTCACGAAGTTGAGCGGGTTGCGGATCTCGTGGGCGACCCCCGCCGTGAGGGCGCCGAGCGAGGCCAGCTTTTCCTGGGTGATGACCTGTTCCTGCGTACGCCGGAGGTCGTCGAGCGTCTGCTCCAGCGCCTCGTTCTTCGTCTGCACCTCCTGCGCCAGCTTCTCGACGAGGTTCAGCCGCTGCACCTCGAGGGCGTGCTTGCGGAAGACCTCCAGCGCGTGCGCCATGTCGGTGACCTCGTCGTTGCCCTCGACCTCCACCTTCACTTCGAGGTCGCCCTCCGACATGCGCCGCGTGGTCGCGAACAGGCTGTTCAATCGAACGATGAGCGAACGGCCGAACGTCTTCCAGGCGACGCGGGCCGCGCCGATGGTGAACAGGATCACGGCGAGGAGGAACCAGAACCCCAGCTGCACGAGAAACTCGGAGCGGCCGGCCGCATCCCGGGCGGTCTCCTCGACGCGTTCCATGAGCGTCCGGACCCCCATGTCGAGTTCCGCCGTGGTCTGCCGGTTGCGCTCGAGCAGTTCCTCGGCCCGGCCGACCTCCTCCAGTTCCCGCCGCCGGGTCTGGAAGATGCCGGCGGAGCCTCCGTACAGCTCGCTGGGGACGCTCACCGCGTCGGCCAGCGTCTCCCTCAGCAGCGGGCGGATCCTGGGCAGCGTCGCCCGCACATCGCGGAGGGCGGTCTCCACGCGCCCCTGGTTGGCGAGCAACTGCTCCCCATCGGTCTCGGTGAAGGCCTGCTGGATGAGCGTGATCGCCTGGTTCTGCGACGCCTTGAAGTTCAAGAGGCCGTCGAGTTGCTCGATTTCGTCGGATGCCTGGCGCTGGGAATTCGGCGCCGGAACGTCCGTCAGCTGGCGGAGCCCCGTGCGCATGAAGAAATACTGATCGTCGATCGCCTCCTCGAGCACCGACTGGAGGCGGAGTCCGGTCTCCTCGACCGTCGCCGCCATCTCGGCGAGCCGGGCAGCGTAGGTCATCCGGTTGTTGACCGACTCGTAGATCTCGTTGATGTTCGCCACCAGGCCTTCGGCCAGGCCCGCGACATCCGCATCCATGCCCGCTCCGCCGCCGACCTCTTCGACCCAGTACTGGAGGCTGTCCTGCTCCAGCAGGACGGCGGCCCGGACATCCGCCAGCGTCGCGGGGTCGGCGGCCGACAGGAGCTGCGGGGATGCGCGCAGGAGCGCCTCGCTGTGCTGGGTCACGCGATGGCCCGCGAGGAGCGAAGGGATCTGTTCCTGCGTCACCTCGCTCTGTCCCCGCTCCACGATGGTCATCAGCAGGAGCGCGAGGAGGATGGCGCTGATCGTCAGGAGCACGCCGCCGCCCAGTCCGACGACGATCTGGCTGCCGATGCCGAACCGCCCGCCGGTCGCGTCCCGTGCCCGCACCCCGAGTCGGCCGGGGAGCCGCGCCAGCGCCCACTCGAAGGCGCGGTGGATGCGCTCGTCGCTCTGTTTCACCGGAGGCCCCGCGGTACTCACCGGGAGAGCCGGGTCACGGGAACGAACTCGCCCTCCCGAATCACGGTCAGAAACACGAGGTCCGAGCCCTGGTTGTCCTCCACGCCGTATTCGACCGTGAATCCGCCGAGGTCGATGGGGCCGGATTCCGTCAGCGTGCGGAGGAAGGCCTCCCGCGTGGGCCGAACATCCGGATCGCCGGCCGCCAGCGCCTCCACGACCAGCCGCCCGGCCAGATAACCTTCCAGCGACACGAAGCCCGGCCGGGCGGAGGGATCGACCGCCCGCAGCGCGGCCTGATAGCGCGCCACCACGGGGACGCTCGGGTCGCGGGGGAAGGGCACGACCTGCGTCACGACGACGCCGTCTCCGGCGCGGCCCAGCTCGTCGAGGAGGGCGTAGCTGCCGACGAAGGAGATGTTCACGAACAGGGCGTCGAGGCCGATCTTCCTCGCCCACCGGATGAAATGCGCCACGGGGATGTACGCGCCGATGATGATGACGGCCTGCGGGTTGCCGGCCTGGATGTCGAGGAGCCCGCGCTTCACGGCCCGCGTGTTCCGCATGTAGGGGGCCTCGCTGACGAGTTCCATGCCGAGCGCGTCCATCGCGTTGCGGACGCCCGTCAGGCCGGCCAGCCCGTAGTTGTCATCCTGGTAGAAGACCGCGATGCGCCGGAAGCCGAGGTCCCGCACGAGGCGTTCCACCATCTCCTCGGTTTCCTGGTCGTAGGACGCGCGCAGGTTGACGACGTAACGCTGGTCCGGGCGCCTCAGGAGGCCGGCGCCCGTGAACGCCCCGATGTAGGGGACGCCCGCGCCGCTCGCGCCGGGTTCCGCGGCGGCGGAGGTCGGCGTGCCGACGGCGCCGATGAGGCCGAACACGCCGTGCTCGATGAGTTCCTGCGTGTTGGCGACGGCGGGTTCGGGTTCGTAGCCGTCGTCGCGGACGATGAGGCGGAGGGCGCGCCCGTGCACGCCGCCCTCCCGATTGGCCTCCTCGAACGCGGCCCGGATGCCGAGGTTCATGTTGCGGCCCAGTTCGCCCGCGGGCCCTTCGAGGGCCGCGGACTGGCCGAAGACGATGGAATCGGCGTACACGCCCTCGGGCGCGGCTTCGCCCTGCTGCGACATGGCGGCGCCGGGCAGCGTGCCGGCGGCCACGACGGCCGCGAGCGCGAACCACCGGCGCTGCATCAGGAGGGCGCCCCCAGGTACCGAAGCGTCAGGCAGGTGATGTCATCCGACTGGTCCGCCTCTCCGGCATGTTCCTGCACTGCCCGTATCACATGGCGGTTGATGTCCTCCGCGGACGAGCCGCCGCATTCGCCCAGCACCTCGGCCAGCTCTTTTTCTCCGAGTTCGACGCCATCCTCGTCCATCGCCTCCGTCACGCCGTCCGTGTAGAAGAAAACGGCATCGCCCGGCTCCAGGGTGATCGATCCCCTGGGGAAGTCGACCCCGGACATGATTCCGAGGACGAGTCCCGGATCGGAGACGATCTGCTCGACCTCTCCCGAAGCCTTGATGAGGAACGGAAGATTGTGCCCCGCGTTGGCGAACGTGGCCTTGCCGTTCGCCGGATTGAAATTGGCGTAGAAGAGGGTCACGAACATCGACTCCTCGTTCTCGTTGATGAGAAGCTGGTTCACCTCGTCGAGACAGATCGAGGGGTCCGCCTCGCCGATCGCCGTCCCCTTGAGCAGCGTGCGGCTCACCATCATGAAGAAGGCCGCCGGCACGCCCTTGCCCGAGACATCGGCCACGACGATCGCCATGTGGTCTTCCTCGAGGCGGAAGAAATCGTAGAAGTCTCCTCCTACTTCACGGGCCGGCGTCATCCAGGCGTGAAGCTCGTAGCGCGGGTCGCTGGGGTAGTTCGTCGGCAGAATCGACTCCTGCATCCTCGCCGCCACACCCAGTTCCTGTCGCAACGCCACCAGCGCGTCCCGGTCGCGAAGCGCGGCTCGCATCACCGCGAGGTGTTCGAGGGTCTTCGCGATGGTGGTTTCCAGGTCCCCGAAGTCGATCGGCTTGGTGACAAAGTCGAAGGCACCGCGGTTCATGGCGGTGCGGATGTTCTTCATGTCCCCGTAAGCCGTGACCATGACGGCACGGAGGTCGCGGTCGAGTTCGCCCAGCTGCGCCAGGAGTGTGAGGCCGTCCATCTCGGGCATGTTGATGTCGGAGAGCACGACGTCGACATCGTTGTGGTCATCGAGCTGCGCGAGCGCCTCGACCCCGTTCTGGGCAAAGATCAGCGTGAATTCGCCCGAGCGGATCCGGCGCCGAAACTTCTGCCGGAGGAGCAGTTCCAGATCGGGCTCGTCGTCTACTACCAGGATCTTCGGCATCGAAGCCTCGGTTGAGGTGAATCGTCGGTCATGGGTTCCTGCCCTTGTCCGAAACGGCGTCCAGTCGTCATCGTCCGTGTCGATTTGCGCGGGGGGCCCGGCGCGACGTGCGGGAATCTCCACAACCGGGGACCGGCCGCGCAATATGTCAAACCTCGGGAGTGAGCGTAGTTTCGGCGCCGAAGGCGCCTGGAACAACGAGTGGGCAGCCAGCCAAGGAGCGGACCTGGAGTGCGGATCGCCGTCAAGCCGGACCCGAGCGAGCCACGTCGCGTCGTGGATGAGGTCGAGCGCTTCTGCCTCGAGCGGGCGCTTTCGCACGACATCATCTTCCGGTTTCAGCTCTCGCTGGACGAGCTCCTGACGAACATCATCTCCTACGGATTCGAAGGAATCACGGAGGATCCGGTCATCACGGTGGACATTCGTCTCGGAGACGCCGACATTGAGATCACGATTCGAGACAACGGCCGACCCTTCAACCCACTTGAGGACGCGGAGATTCCCGACATAAGCCTTGCAGCGGAAGATCGTCCCATCGGGGGGCTTGGCATCCACCTTACGAAGTCTTTTATTGACACGCTTGCGTATGAGCGGGTCGAGGGTTTCAACTGCCTTACCCTGACGCAGCCGCTGGGGGCTGCCGGAAGCGAGGAATCGCCAGATGAACATTGAGACCAGCTATTCGGGAGATACCGCCGTGGGCGTGGTCAGCGGGCGCGTAGACTCCAGCAACGCCAAGGACTTCGATGGCGAGCTCTCCGGCATCATCGATGGGGGGGCGACCAACCTGGTCCTGGACTGCGGGAGCCTGCGCTACATCAGCAGTGCCGGGCTACGGGCGCTGTTGATCGCCATCCGCAAGACCAACCAGGCTGGCGGAGGGCTCGCCCTGTGCCACGTACCGGAGAATATCCTCGAAGTGTTGGAGGTCAGCGGTTTCGTGCGGCTGACCAAGGTCTTCGATACGGTCGAGGAAGCTCAGGCGAGCTTCAAGTAGAAAAAGACCGGAAGCAAAACAGGGGGCGCGCCGGCGATCCGTCGCGCCCCCTGATCCGTCGCGGCCCCTGATCCGTCGCGGCCCGACCGGGCCCGATCAGAAGAAAGCGAACGCCTGGACCTTCCAGGACCAGTCCGACCGGCCGCCCGAACTGTAGAAGTCCACGTTCGTGGAAATCCCGTTTCGACCCGTGAAGTACACCATGACGCCGGGCGTGACCACCGTCCCGGTGACCTTTTCCGGATTCTCAGCGCCTGAATCGACCCAGCTTACGCGAAGCATCGGCTCGATCCCCGAGAACTGCGACTCGGGCGCCATGGGCAGATACCAGAAGGCCATGAACTGGAAGGCGGAGAACTTCGCGTCATCGTTCAGCTTCCAGTTGCGGCCCTGCAGGACGTTGGCGATCAGGTGGGGACCGCCGAGCCAGGTGCCGAGTTCCACCTCGGCCCCGACTGCCGGGACGCCCATCGTCTCCTCCCGGCTGTTCAGCGTCTCGTCCAGGGCGAAGTAGGCGGACACCCGCGTGTTCCCCCCGGTCGGGAACAGGGAGAGCTGGCCCGAGGCCGACTTCCCGGTGTTCACGTCCTTGTTCCCGATCCCCTCGCCGTTGGTGAGCGTGAAGCGGTAGCCGAAATGCGGGCTGACGCGCCCCTGCGCGAGGATGCCCGGCTCGTAGTTGTCCAGGCCCAGCGCGCCGGTGAGACGGCCGAAGGTGCATACGCTGCCGACGCCGGGGCAGTGATCCACGCCGGTGACCCTGGCGTCTCGTTCGATGATCGGGAGCCAGGAGTTGGGCACCAGCCAGAAATACGACATCCCCTTCTTGAACTGCCCCAGCTGGATCTCCAGCGCCTCGCTCGGTGTGAGTTCCAGATACGCTTCCAGAACCGCTGCGCCGTCGATGTTGAACTGCGCCCTGGCTCCGACGAGATCGTTGAGTTGCCCGTCGATCGTCACCCACGCGCGGCGGATGAAGAAGGACGAAGGCGCCTCGTCAACGCTCGAAGCCTCGTACTGCGCCTGGACTCGGGCGCCCACCGTGACGGTGGAGCCGCCACGCGCCCGGATTTCCTGGGCAAGGAGGGGGTGGACTGCCGGAAGCGTCAGTCCCAGCCCAAATGCGGCGACCACTCCGATGGAGCGTTTCCACATAGCGATATGCCCTCTCGTCGAAGATTCCGGTGTAGCCCGGTCACACCCGAAGATAATCGGCCGCCGCCGTTCGGCTACCGGCGCCCCGAGAACCCGTTGCGCGATGCCGAGCAGGCACGCAACCTAAACCGCGAGTCGCGAAGGGCCATGATCGGACGAAAAACCTGTTGAAGAAGGAGCCGCCGTGAGCACCCATCAGGTATGCTGGTCCCGCCGGTTCGCGGCGGGAAGGAACCTCGCACCCGCCGCGCTGCTCTCCGGCGTGGGCCTTCTCCTGGCGCCGGCCCTCCTCGCCGCGCAGGACGTTGCCGGAGATCTCGGGTTCGTCCTCAACACGTACTCGTTCCTCGTCTGGGGCGTGCTCGTGATGTGGATGTGCGCGGGCTTCACGATGCTCGAAGCCGGTTCCGTGCGGTCCAAGAGCGCGTCGATGATCTGCATGAAGAACATCGGGCTGTACGCCATCGCGGGTCTCGCCTACTACGTCATCGGCTACAACCTCATGTACGTCGACGTCGGGAGCGTGATCGGGTCGATCAGCTTCTTTTACGGCCCGTCCGCCGACGAGGTCGCGCTTATCGGCGGGAACGAAGGCGCGGCCGCCGCGGTGGCGGAGAACGGCTACTCCGTGATGTCGGACTGGTTCTTCCAGATGGTCTTCGTCGCCACGACCGCCTCGATCGTCTCGGGGGCGCTGGCCGAGCGGGTCAAGCTGTGGACCTTCTTCGTCTTCGTGGGCGCGCTCACCGCGGTCATCTACCCCATCGTCGGCGCCTGGACGTGGGGCGGCGGCTGGCTCGGACAGAGGGGCTTCACGGACTTCGCCGGCTCGACGATCGTGCACTCGACCGGCGGCTGGGCGGCGCTCGCCGGCGCGCTCGTCGTGGGTCCGCGCTGGGGCAAGTACCGCAAGGACGGCTCCATCAAGCCGACCCCCCCGTCGAACATCCCCGCCGTCACGCTGGGGGTGTTCATCCTCTGGATGGGCTGGTTCGGCTTCAACGGCGGCTCCGAACTCGCCCTCTCTGGCGTCGTCAACGCGGTGTCGATGAGCAACATCCTCGTGAACACGAACCTGGCCGCCGCGGCCGGCGTCATCACGGCGCTCTGCCTGTCCCGGTCGATCCTGGGCCGGGTCGACCTCTTCGCCACGCTCAACGGGGCGATCTCGGGCATGGTGGCGATCACGGCGGGACCGAACATCACGAACTCGCTGTGGGCGATCCTGATCGGCGCGGTCGGCTCCCTCCTCTGCATGTTGGGGCTGAAGCTGCTGGAGGTGCGGCGGATCGACGACGTGGTCGGGGCCGTGCCCGCACACCTGTTTGCGGGAATCTGGGGCACGCTCGCCACGTGCATCGCGGCCGGCGGCAATTTCTGGGTGCAGTTGACCGGCGTCGCGGCCATCGGCGCGTTCGCCTTCTTCGTCTCCTGGATCCTCTGGACGGTGCTGGACAGGACGATGGGCGTTCGCGTGTCGCGGAGCGTCGAGAGCATCGGCCAGGACGCGGCGGAACTCGGGATCGATGCCTACCCCGAATTCGTCCTCATGGTGGATCCGGACGACGACAACGACTTCCGCGACGCGGACTGAGCGTCCGCCCACGGGTAGCGTTCAATGTCGGCGGTGAAGTTCGTCGATCACGGCTATGCCGACCCGGACCCCGCGATCTCGGCGGGGTCCGGGCCTTTCCGGCACTACGAGCTGGATTCCGCTTTTCACGACGAGTTGTTCAACGAGGACGGCACCCCACGGGCGCGGGCCCGCCGACTCGGGGCCGCCCTCTCCAAAATCCCCCCGGAAGACCTGGAACGGCTCCAGGACGGCGTGTATCGCCGTTTCGTCCATGAGGGGATCACGTTCACGGTCCTCGGCGTCGAGGATGTCTCGGAGCAGATCATCCCCATCGACTGCGTGCCCCGCCTCATCACCGCCGAGGAGTGGGATCACATCGAGCGGGGGCTGAAGCAGCGCCTCACGGCCCTCAACCTGTTCCTGCACGACGTCTACCACGACGGGAAGTCGCTGCGGGATGGCATCGTTCCCGTCGACCTCGTGCTCGGCTGTCCGCAGTACCGTATCGAGATGCGGGGGATGAAGGTGCCGCACGACGTGTACGTTGCCGTGTGCGGGACGGACATCGTGCGCGCGGGTGACACCTTCTCGGTGCTGGAGGACAATCTCCGGGTCCCGTCGGGCGTTTCCTACATGCTCGCCTGCCGCACGGCGATGAAATGGGCCTTCCCCTATCTGTATCGGGCGTATGGGGTCCGCGAGGTGGCCGACTATCCGGAGCGCCTCTACTCGACGATCGCGTCGCTCTCGCTGACCGCGGAGACGCCCCGCATGGCGGTGCTGACGCCGGGCCGGTACAACTCGGCCTACTACGAGCATGCGTTCCTGGCCGGCGAGATGGGCGTCGATCTGGTGGAGGGGCGGGATCTCGTTGTGCACGACGCGACGCTGTACGCTCGCACGGCCGCGGGTCTGCGGCGGATCGACGTGCTCTACCGACGGATCGATGACGATTTTCTCGATCCGGTCGCCTTCCGGGAAGACTCCGTGCTCGGGGCCGCCGGCCTCTTCCACGCCTACCGCGCCGGCAACCTGGTGCTCGCCAACGCGCCGGGCACGGGCGTGGCGGACGACAAGGCGCTATACGCGTACGTCCCGCGCCTCATCCGCTATTTCCTGGATGAAGAGCCGATTCTGGCCAACGTGGAAACCCATCTCTGCCGAGAGCCGGACGGTCTCGCCTACACGCTGGACAACCTCAAGGAACTCGTCGTCAAGGAGGTGGGAGGGTCGGGGGGCTACGGGATGCTCGTGGGCCCGCATGCCACGAAGGCCGAGCGGAAGGCGTTCGCGGAGCAACTGCGGAGCGACCCGGCGAACTACATCTCGCAGCCGGTGCTGCCCCTTTCCCGGGCGGGCTGCTTCGTGGACGGACGCCTGGAGCCTCGCCACGTGGACCTGCGCCCCTTCGTCCTCCAGGGGAAGGAAAAGCAGCACGTGGTCCCCGGCGGCCTGTGCCGCGTCGCGCTGCGCAAGGGAAGCCTCGTCGTGAACTCCAGCCAGGGCGGAGGCTGCAAGGATCTCTGGATCCTCCGTGAGTAGCGGGCCGGAGAGGGGCGACGGACGATGCTAGCGCGGATGGCGGCGAACTTCTACTGGCTTGGCCGCTACGCGGAACGGACCGAAAACACGGCCCGTCTGCTCGAGTACCAGCTGACCCGGCTCGTCGATGCGGATGCCGACGAACTCGCCCTCGGGTGGCGGGTTGTCTACCGGGCACTGAGTCAGTCCCCTCCGCAGGCGCCGGCCGATGTGGACGAGGCCGAAGCCTTCCTCATCGCGGATGCCTACACGTTGACGGGCGGCCTCGTCGAAGACACGACGAACCCGGCATCGATGATTTCGTGCTGGGGGATGGCGCGGGAGAACGCCAGGGAGATCCGGCCCCGGCTGCCGCTGCGCGTATGGGTGTGCCTGAACCAGGGGTTCCTCTGGCTCCAGGAGACGGAGTTCGCCGACGCCTGGGGCGAGGGACCCGCGGCCCTGGTGAGCCAGGCGATGGACCGGCTCCGCCTCCTCGCCGGCGTCGTGGACGCCAGCATGGCGCGTGACGATGCGTGGCGGTTCCTCGAACTCGGCCGCTACGTCGAGCGGCTGCAGCAGCAGGTCGTGCTGCTCGACGTGTGGAATCGGATCGCGCGGCCGGAGGGTGACGGCCTCGTCCTCTCCTGGGCCGATTTGCTGCGCGTGTGCGGCGCCTTCGAGCCCTACCGCCGGGACCGGTCGCTCGCCTTGCACCGTAGCTCGGTGCTCGGCTTTCTGATGCGGAACCCGGAGGTTTCCCGTTCCCTGCGCTACGCGACGGACCGCATCGAGTCCGCGCTGCGCGGAATCGACCCGGCGGGCGGACGCCCGCCGCTCGCCTCGCCACACCGCATGGTGCTTCGCATGGCCGCGGCCCTCGAACTCGACCCGGGCGAGGCCGGTACCCCACCCGGTGCCGCGTCCGGGGAGGTCTTCGAGTCTCTGACGCGCGACAGCCGGACCCTGCACAGCCTCGTGCAGGCCACGTACGTCGACTACCCGGTCGCCGCGGGGCTCCCGTCATGATTGCGCGCTACACCATCGAACACGCGATCGAGTTCGTCTACAGCGCCCCGGTGCAAGTGTCCGTCATGACGCTTTACCTGCACCCCGTGCAGGACCGAAGGCAGGTCGTGCGCGGGTTCACGATCGAGACGGACCCGTCCGGCTCCGTATTCGAATTCGAAGGGCCGTTTCGCAACCGGGGCCACTTCTTCAATCGCCCCGGGAAGCACCGCCGTCTCTCGATCGTCGGACGTTCGACGGTGGAGGTGGGGCCGATACCGGAGACGCCCCTCGAGGTCGGGGAGGACGCGTGGGTCCGGCTCGGCGCCGAGGCGAGCGCGCCCGAACTCGGGCTGATGCTGCAACCGAGCCGTTTCGTCCGCTCCTCGCCGCTCCTCGCCGATTTCATCACGAACTGCGGCCTCGAACGCGGGGACGATCCGCTGGCGACCGCCACGGCCCTGTGCAGCCGGCTCCACGAGTCGTTTGATTATATTCCAGGTACGACCGCCGTGGATTCGCCGATCGAGCGCATCCTCGAGAGCCGCGAGGGCGTGTGCCAGGACTACGCTCACGTCATGGCCTCGATCCTGCGGGGCTGGGGGATCCCGACCCGATACGTGTCCGGCTATCTGGGTCCGGACGGCGAGAACGGCGGTAGCGCAACGACGGGTGAAAGCCACGCCTGGGTCGAGAGCTGGTTCCCGGGCATTGGCTGGATCGGCTTCGATCCGACCAACGACACGCAATGCGATGTGCGCCACGTGCGGGTCGCGGTGGGCCGCGATTATGCCGATGTTCCGCCCACTCGCGGCGTTTTCCGGGGTTCGGCGGAGTCCATGCTTCGCACCCGGGTCACCATTGGGAGAGGAGAAGAATCGTGCCTGTGATCCGCGTTGATTCGTTCCGGTTGCGGGGCCTCCGGCTCGCCACTGCCGTCGCGGCCCTCTTCGCCTTCGCCGTCCCGGTGTGGGGCCAGTCCGCCTCCATCGGGGCCGATGTCGTGAGCCGCTATGTTTGGCGCGGCGTCGACTTCGGCGAATCCATGGCCGTGCAGCCCGCGATCACCTTCGGGGCCGGAGGGCTCGAGTTCGGGGCGTGGGGTTCGTACTCCATTTCCGCGTCGGGGGCCTCCGCCAACGAGAACGACCTCTGGGCGACCTACACGGTGACGGCCGAATCGGGCCTCTCCGTCGCCGTCGGAATCACCGACTACTACTTCCCCTCGCCCGGCGCCGACGCGGGTTTCGGGGCCGGGGCGGCGCACACCGTGGAGATGTCGCTCGCCTTCTCGGGTCCGGAGACCTTCCCGATCTCCCTGTTCGGAGGGGTGCTTACCAAGAGCAGCGTGCTGTACGCGGAGGTGGGCGTGCCCTTCGAGATCTCCGGAGTGGGCGTCGGGCTGCACATGGGGTTTGTGGGCGGCGAGAGCGACTTCTACGGCACCGACGAAGCGGCCCTGGTGAACCTGGGCGTCACGGCGAGCAAGGATCTCGCGATCACCGAAACCTTCGCCGTGCCGGTGAGCGTCGCGTACATCCTGAATCCCGACCAGGACCGCGCGCACCTGGTGTTCGGCTTCAGCATCGCGCCCTGAGCACGCGATGACGCCCACGGGAGCACCGCGTGTGACGAAATGGCCGGGGGTCGCCCCGCTGCTGCTTCTCTCCGCCTGTTCGCTGGCTCCGGGGCCGTCCCTTCCGGAGCCGGTGGCGGAGATCCCGGACGATTTCTCGGCAAGGCTGCAGCCGGGGGCGTACGAGCCGCTGGAGTGGTGGACGACGTTCCGGGATCCGGTGCTCGACGCCGTGGTCGATTCCGTACTCGCCTCCAACTTCGACCTTGCCGCGGGCGTTGCGCGGGTCCGCCAGGCGCGCGCGAGGGCGCGCATCGCACGGGCCGACCTCTTCCCGAGCGTGGGGGCGAGCGGAAACGTCACCGATACCGACACGCCGACGGACGCCGGCATCGGCGCGCAGATACAGGCCCTCGGTCTGGGCGGTCCGGGGGATTCGATCGCCGGGTTCGCGTTTCCGGACAGAATCGAGCTGACGACGTATTCCGTCAGCGCGGATTTCGCCTGGGAGCTGGACTTCTGGGGACGCGCACGCAACGACGCGCGGGCGGCGGGGTCGGAATACCTGGCGTCGGAGTCGGATTTCCATGCGGCGCGGATCGGCATCCTGGCCGAGACCATTACGACGTATTTCGACATCGTCAGCCTGCGGCAGCAGACCGAACTGGCCGGCGAGACGGTGGAGGTGCTGCTTGAACGAGAGTCGTTGGCTTCGACCAGCTACGACCGCGGCCTGATCGATTCCTGGACGCTGTCCCAGGTTCGCCAGGACCTCAGGAACACTCAGGCGGGGCTGCCGCGACTCGAGACGCAGCTCACGAGCGCCGAGGCCCGCCTGGCCGTTCTCCTGGGCGGCTATCGGGAGGACGTCGAGGCGATTCTGCCCGACGCCCTCGCGCCGCAACTCGCGGCAGATCCCGTCCCCGCCGGGATTCCGGCCGACCTCCTGTACCAGCGGCCCGATGTACGGGCGGCGGGCCAGCGGCTCGACGCGGCCCGCTACAGCATCGGCGCGCGTCGGGCCCAACTGCTTCCGTCGCTCTCGCTGTCCGGTTCCATCGGGCTGGCAAGCGCGGATGCCGGCGAACTCTTCAACGCGCAGCAGTGGTTCACGAATCTGATCACGAACCTCACCGCGCCCATCTTCCAGGCCGGCCGGCTTCGGAACAATCTCGCGCTCGCCGAGGCCCGCTTCGATGAGGCCGCGAACGCGTACGGACGGACGGTCGTGACGGCGGTGAACGAAGTCGAAACCGCGCTCGCCGGTCTGGAGAACGAGGCCCGGCGGCACGCGTTCCTCGCCTCACAGCGCGACGAGGCGCTGGCTACAATGGAGCTTCAGTCGCAGCGGTACGAGTCGGGGGTCGTGGGCTACACGGACTATCTCGACGCCCTGCGCACGCTCCTGAACGTCGAGGCGGCGCTGGCGGGCGCGACGCGGGATCTGGCCCTGGCGCGGCTCGCCGTCCATCGCGCACTGGGAGGCGCGTGGGCTTCGCCCGAGGCGGTCCCCGAGCCGCGCATGGTCCCGACGTCCGGGAACAGCGAAAACCTCTTCGATCCGAACTACCTCGGGACCTACTCCATCATCGGGCGCGATCCGGCGACCGGCGAACTGGGGATGGGCGTGCAGTCGAAGGCGTTCGGGGCGGGGAACCGCGCCATGCACGCGAAGGGCGGACTCGTGATTATCGCTCACCAGGCCGCCGCGAACCCGATGTACGGGGCGATCGGCATCCAGCTCCTCCAGGCCGGCTACTCACCCGAGGAGGCCCTCGAGATGATGGTGGGGAGCGACGAGGGCCGGGATCGCCGCCAGGTTGCGATCCTCGACCAGCAGGGACGGACGGCCGCCTGGACGGGCGCCGGCGCGAGCGACTGGAAGGGCCACAAGTGCGGCGTGGACTACTGTGCTCAGGGGAACATCCTCACCGGCCCCGAGGTCGTCGACGCGATGGCGGCCTCGTTCGAATCGTCGACGGGACCGCTCGCGGAACGGCTCATGGACGCGCTCGACGCCGCGCAGGCGGCAGGCGGCGACGCCCGCGGCATGCAGTCCGGCGCCATCCTCGTCGTTGCTCCGCGTGTCAACGGCGGCTACAGCGACCGCGTTGTCGACATCCGGGTGGACGACCACGACGAACCGCTCGCCGAACTGCGCCGGGTCCTCAACATGTACCGTTCGGGCCAGATGCTGCGCGAAGCCTCGCGGATGAGGCAGGACGGCGATCTGCAGGGCGCCCTGGCGCTGGCGCGCGAAGCCTCGGCCAGGTCGCCGGAGAACGACAACGCGTGGGTGACGCTGGCCGCGATCCTGCTCGCCGACGGACGCGAAGACGACGCCTTCGACGCCCTGGAGCGGGCGGTGGAACTCAATCCCGGCCGGCGGCGCACCCTGCCGGGCGCGGACGATTTCGAGCGGGTGCGCGAAGATCCCCGCTTCCTGAGGCTCATCGGCCGCTAGCGCCCGCTAGTGGTGGTCGGACTCCTCGTAGTGGCGCGCCAGCGCGTCGCCCCCGAAGTCGTTCTCCAGGTCCCGCCACACCGAGTGGACGTGGTTCGCGTCGTTCTGCGTATTGTCGTACTCGATCAGGAAGACCGGAGCGTGGACGCGGTAGTAGTGTCCCTCGCCGGGGTCGAGCGGCCCGGCCCAGGCGAAGTGGATGTCGCTCGCCGGAATCTCGTTTTCGACCCGCGCCATCCAGTCGGCGCCCGTCGTCGCGTTCCCCGCGTACTCGTGCACGATCTCGAACAGGATCGCGCGCTGCTCCGCGGTCATGGCGTCGGCGGGAAGGCCCTCGAACGCGTCGAGCCGGGCCTCGCGGTCGTTCCCGGTGAGGATGTCGCTGGGGGCTTCGGTCGCGATCGTCGCCCGCTCGCGCTGGTCCGGCGTGAAGCTCCGCATCAGCGCCCGGGCCAGGTCTTCCTCCCGCCCCAGCGGCCGCCAGCCCGCCTTCGGACCCGATGGCACGCGGGCCGGGTTCGCGCCCATGAACGCGGGTCCCGTCACCGTGAGCAGACCCGAGGGCGACGAGAAGTTGAGGGAGAGGTGATGTCCTTCGAAACGCCACGCCCAGGGCCCGTCCGACGCGGGGTCGCCGAAGATCGAGACATAGTAGTTCTCCGGGTCCCGGCGCTCGGGCCGTCCTTCCAGGAGTCCGAGGATGCGCTCCAGTTCGATGATCGCGCTGGCCTTCAGAAAGCCCTGGCTGCTCATGGCGGCCTGAAGGAGATCGTGCGCGGCGCCGCGCTGCGCGGTCGTCATGTCGGCGAGCGGCAGTCCGTTCCGGGCCCTCGGGACGAAGTGCCAGTTGAAACGCTCCTCGTCCTCGAGGGAGAAGAGCGCCTTCTCCCGTCCCGCCTCGTCGAGCAGGGAGACGAAGGCCTGTGCCGCGGAGGCCGAGTCCATCTTCGCGCCCGGTTCTCCTCCGACCGCAAGCGCGAACGCGGCCACGGGCGCGAGCAGGCAGGTGGCCCACGTGACCCGTCCCGCCGTTCGATTCCTGATCTTCATCGTTCCTCCTCCGCTCGAAACAGCCACGGCCGCGTACCCTCGCGGATTGGCGCCGCCGGTTTCAAGTTGGTCGGCCCCATCCGGGGCTGATCACCATTTCATATTCCGAAAAACAAGGCAGAATCGCCAGATGATCGCGGGTCCCACCGGCGCGGAGAGCGACCGTCGCAGTCAGGCCACGCACGTGGAGTTCGAGGACGTGAGCAAGAGCTACGACGGCCGTACGCTGGTCGTCGACGATCTCAACCTCGGCATCGGCAAGGGCGAGTTCGTGACCCTCCTCGGTCCTTCGGGTTCGGGGAAGACGACCATCCTGATGATGCTCGCGGGCTTTCAGACCGCGACGTCCGGCGCGATCCGCATCGGCGGACGCTCCGTCCAGGACCTTCCGCCCCGCAAGCGGGGGATCGGGATGGTGTTCCAGAACTATGCGCTCTTTCCGCACATGACGGTCGGCGCGAACCTCGCGTTCCCCCTGGAAGTGCGAGGCATCGCGGAGGAACAGCGCCGCGAGCGCGTCGAACGTGCGCTCGACCTCGTCCGCCTCGGTGGCCTCGAGGACCGGCGCCCCGGCCAGCTTTCCGGCGGCCAGCAACAGCGCGTGGCCATCGCGCGGGCCCTCGTGTTCGAACCCGACCTCGTGTTGATGGACGAGCCGCTCGGCGCCCTGGACCGCAGCCTGCGCGAGGAAATGCAGTATGAGATCCGCTCCATCCACCAGAGGCTCGGTGTGACCGTCGTCTACGTCACGCACGACCAGCAGGAGGCGATGGTGATGTCGGATCGGATCGCCGTCCTCAATGGCGGCCGGATCGAGCAGATCGCCGGCGCGGAGGGGCTCTACGAGGAGCCCGAACGCGCGTTCGTCGCCCGCTTCATCGGCGAAAACAACCGGCTCCACGGCCGGGTGGCGCTCGTCGAGGATGACCTGTGCGAAGTGGATGTGGGGGGCGAGCGGATCCGTGCCTTCCGGATCGCCCCGTGCGGGGTCGGCGACATGGTCACGCTCTCGATTCGCCCCGAACGGATCGCGATCAAGCCCGAGGACGGTCTGTACCACAACGAGGTCGAGGCCGTCATCGAGGACATGACGTTTCTCGGCGACCACCTGCGCGTCCGGCTGGCCGCCTGCGGGCACCGGGATGTCGTGGCCAAGATCCCGAACATCGTGGGACACGGCGCCATGATGGTCGGCGACGCCGTTCGCATCGGATGGACCGTCAACGACTGCCGCGCGCTGGACTTCGAAGGGGACGAGGAGGCTCGGAGAAACGCATGAACATGAAGAAGAGATCTGCAATCCACGCGTCGCGCGGTGTGGCGCTCGTCCTGCTCGCGGTCGCCGCGGTGTTCACGCTCGGGTGCGGGCCGCAGGCGCCGGAAGGTCCGGCGATCACGGCCGTGTCCTGGGGAGGCTCCTACGGCCGCGCGTACCGCGGGGCGATCCAGATCCCGTTCATGGATGAGACCGGGATTCGGGTGGACATGGAGGACTACAACGGCGGCCTCGCCCAGATCCGTGCGCAGGTCGATGTCGATGCGGTCTACTGGGATGTCGTGGACCTGGAGATGGCGGACGCGATGCGGGGCTGCGACGAAGGTCTGCTGGAGCCGATCGACATCGACATGCTACCGCCGGCCCCCGACGGGACGCCCGCGAGGGATGACTTCTATCCGGAGCTGCAGGGTCCGTGCGGGGCCGGGATGCTGTTCTATTCCACCGTCTACGCGTACAACGCCGACCTCTTCCCGGATGAGAAGCCCGCGACGATGGCGGATTTCTTCGACCTGGAGAGGTTCCCCGGGCGCCGCGGCATGCGTCGCGTACCGCAGGTGAACCTCGAGTTCGCCCTCATCGCCGACGGCGTACCGCTCGACGACGTCTACGCCGTTCTGCGCACCCCGGAGGGGCTGGACCGGGCCTTCGACAAGCTGGATACGGTCGCGGACCAGGTCATCTGGTGGGAGGCGGGCGCCCAGCCTCCCCAGATGCTCGCGGACGGCGAGGTCGTGATGAGCACCGCTTACAACGGCCGCATCTTCAATGCGCAGGTCCTGGAGGAGCAGCCGTTCGTCATCGTGTGGGACGGCCAGGTGCTCGACTACGGCCAGCTGAGCATCGTGGCGAGGACGCCGCGGCTGGAAAACGCACTCCGCTTCCTCCGCTTCGCGACGACGGGCGAGTCGCTGGCGGCGGTCGCGCGCCGGATCTCCTACGGTCCGGCCCGCCGGTCGGGAGAACCGCTCGTCACCACGCACCTCGCAACCGGCGTCGAGATGGCACCCCACCTGCCCACGAGCCCGGAAAACGTGGCGCGCGCGCTGCGGAACGATTGGGAGTTCTGGGTGGACAACCAGGACGCGCTGAACGAGCGCTTCAGCGCCTGGCTGACCCGTGGGAACTGACCCGCTTGCGCGTGCCGCGGCGCGCACGTCCGCGTCCGCCGCCGCTCTCGTCGCGTGTTTCGCCGCCCACGCCACCGCCCAGTCGATCACCGCCGTCTCCTACGGCGGCTCGTACCAGAAGGCGAGTACGGAGGCGTGGTTCGAGCCGTTCACCGACGCCTCCGGCATCCGGGTGGACGTCGAGGACTTCACCGGCGGCCTGGCTCAGATCCGCGCCCAGGTGGAAGTGGGCAACGTCTATTGGGACGTCGTGGACCTCAACGTGTCGGACGTCACGCTCGCCTGCGACGAGGGGCTGCTGGAGTACATCGATGCGGAGATGCTGCCCCCCGGAGCGGACGGGACGGCGGCGGCGGAGGATTTTGTGCCGGGGACCCTTTCGGACTGCGGAGTCGGGGTTGTCGTCTGGTCCACGATCTACGCGTTCGATGCGAGCCGTTATCCGGACGCCGCACCGGCGACGATCGCGGACTTCTTCGATCTCGAGAAGTTCCCCGGGCGCCGCGGGATGCGCCGTGTTCCGATGTTCAACCTCGAGTTCGCCCTCCTGGCGGACGGTGTGCCGGTGGAGGAGGTGTACGCCCTGCTCGACACGCCGGAGGGCCTGGATCGGGCGTTCCGTAAACTCGATACGATCAAGGATCACGTCGTGTGGTGGGAGGCGGGCGCCCAACCGCCCCAGATGCTGGCCGATGGGGAGGTCGTGATGAGCACGGCCTACAACGGACGGATCTTCAACGCCCAGGTGCTGGAGAACCAGCCGTTCGTCATCGTCTGGGACGGGCAACTCCTCGACATCAACCAGCTGGCCATCGTTGCCGGCACGCCGCGGGTGGAGGAGGCGATGCGACTCGCGAGCTTTGCGAGTACCGCCGAGGCGCTCGCGGCGCTCGGCCGCCGAATCTCGTACGGCCCCGCCCGGGCCTCGGCCGCGCCGCTGATCACGACCCACCTCGAGACCGGTGTGGAGATGGGGCCGCATCTGCCAACGCATCCTTCCAACATGGCCCGAGCGCTGTGGAGGGACTGGGCCTGGTGGGTGGACAATCAGGACGTGCTGAACGAGCGCTTCAGCGCCTGGTTGGCGCGGTGAGAGGCGTCGGGCCGCCTCCGCGCGAGCGGCTGCGGGCGATGGGGCTCGTGCTGCCGCTTCTGGTCTTCCTCGGCGTCACCTTCCTGGCCCCGCTGGGGACGATGCTGTTGCGGAGCGTCCACGACCCGGTTGTGGCGGACGCGCTGCCCGCGACCCTCTCCGCGCTGCGCGAATGGGAGGGGGAAGGGCTACCTCCCGAAGCGGCATACGAGGCGGCGGCCCGGGAACTCGGGTCGGCGCGGGAGGCGAGGACGCTGGGGCAGGTCGCCGGCCGCGTGAACCGGCTGCAAAGCGGGCTGCGCAGCGTGTTCACGCGCACCGCCCGGAACCTCGAGGACGTGACCGACGGGCCCTGGCGCGAGGCGATGGCGGGCATCGACTCCGCGTGGGTCGACCCCGGGACCTGGCACGCCATCCGCGCGGCGGGCGAGCGCTTCACGGCCCGCCACTACCTCAACGCCGTCGACATGCAGCGGCTGCCGGACGGCTCGGTCGCCCGCCAGCCCGAGGAACGGCGCATCTACCTGCCGCTGCTGTGGCGCACCCTGCTCGTGAGCCTGGCGATCACCGTGTTCTGCCTCATCCTCGGTTACCCGATCGCGCATCTCATCGCGCACGCGCCGCCGCGCCGGGGCAACCTGTTGCTCGCTCTCGTTCTCGTGCCCTTCTGGACGTCGCTCCTCGTTCGCACCACGTCGTGGATCGTCCTCCTCCAGACACAGGGGGTGATCAACGACGTGCTGGTGTGGATCGGGCTCGTCGGCGACGACGGCCGGCTCTCCATGGTCTACAACATGACCGGCACGCTCGTGGCCATGACGCACGTCCTGCTGCCCTTCATGGTCCTGCCGCTGTACTCGGTGATGCGTTCGATCCCACCGCTGCACATGCGGGCGGCCGCCTCGATGGGGGCCACCCCCGCGCAGGCGTTCCGACGGGTGTACTGGCCGCAGACGCTGCCCGGCGTGGGGGCCGGGTCGCTCCTCGTCTTCATCCTCGCGATCGGCTACTACATCACCCCGGCGCTCGTGGGCGGAAGCAGCGGCCAGTTGATCTCGAACATGGTCGCGTACCACATGCAGACGTCGCTGAACTGGGGGCTGGCGGCGGCGCTGGGCGCGCTTCTGCTCGCGGGCGTGCTCGTTCTCTACCTGCTCTACGACCGACTGGTGGGCGTCGAGCGCATGAGCCTGAGTTAGCGATCGTGACCGGAGTCCGCATCGGCCGCTTCGCCCACCTCGCCTTCTGCGTCCTCGTCTTCATCTTTCTCGTGGCGCCGATCATCGTGATCGTCCCCCTGAGCTTCAACGCGGAACCCTACTTCACCTTCACCGACGGGATGCTTCGGCTCGACCCCGAGGCGTGGTCCCTGCGCTGGTATCGGGAGATCCTCGAGAACGAGGCGTGGACCCGGAGTCTCGTGAACAGCCTCGTGATCGGTATCTCCGCCACGCTGCTGGCCACCGCCCTGGGCACGCTCGCCGCCCTCGGACTCTCGAGCCCCGCGATGCCCGCCCGCCGCTTCATCACGGGACTCCTCATCTCGCCGATGGTCACGCCCGTGATCATCTCCGCGGCCGGGATGTTCTTCTTCTATACAAATGTCGGCCTGGCGCAGACGCACCTCGGACTCATCCTGGCCCACGCCACGCTCGGCATGCCCTTCGTCGTCATCACGGTCGTCGCCACGCTGGCGGGCTTCGACCGCAACCTCACGCGGGCCGCGGCCAGCCTGGGCGCGGGGCCGGTGCGCATCTTCCGGACCGTGCAGTTGCCGCTCATCGCGCCCGGCGTGATCTCGGGGGCCCTGTTCGCCTTCGCCACGTCGTTCGACGAGGTCGTCGTCGTCCTCTTCATGGGCGGACTGGAGCAGAGGACGATCCCGCGCCAGATGTGGGCCGGGATCCGGGAACAGATCAGCCCCGCGATCCTGGCGGTCGCGACCTTCCTGGTCGTGTTCGCCCTCGGCCTCCTCCTGACCGTGGAATGGCTCCGCCGGCGGGGAGCGAGATAACGCCGGCGGGCGTCACGCCCGGGGTGGCCCCGGTCAGTTGCCTTCGAGCGAGAGGTTCACGAGTTCGCGGAAGCGCTCGAGGCGGGTTCCGCGGTTGTCGCCGCGCGGCGTCTGCGTGAACACGATGCCGATGATCTCGCGGTCGGGGTCGAGCCACGCGTTCGTGCCGTCCGATCCCCCGTGGCCGAACGTGCCGTCGGCGAGCCGCCAGCCGTATCCGTAGTAGCTCGCCTCGTCCCCCTCGCCCGCGATGTGGATCTTCGGTGACGTCATGAGTTCGACCGACTCCGGCGTCAGGATCTCGGCGCCGTCATAGGTCCCGCCGTTCAGGAAGGTCTGGGCGAAGACCGCGTAGTCCCACGCCGACGAGATCATCCCGCCCGAGGCGCGCGCGAACGGGAAGGCCACCGGACCTCCCGGCGTGCCCCCGGGCATCCAGTCGCCGTCGGGGCCGCGCTGGTAGTAGACGGCGCCCATGCGGTCGATCTTCCCACCGACGGGGTGCTCCGCGTGGTGGTTGTAGCTGTCCGCCATCCCGAGCGGTCCGTACACCGTCTCCATGAGCCGGTCCTCCAGCAACTGGCCGGAGGCGATCTCGACCAGCGCGCCGAGCGTGTTGTAACCGGGATTGTTGTAAGAGTACGTCTCGCCCGGTGTCACCTCCGCCCCGATCGCGCCGAAGCGGGCCGACTCGCTCTGCAGCGTCGGGTTCTCGCCCAGCGGCTGCAGGAAGAGCGTGGGGATCCGGAGCCCGCTGCTGTGGGACAGGAGGTGTCCGACCGTGATGAACCCCGCGCGGTAGTTGTCCCACTCGGGGATGTACTCCCGGACGAGGTCGTCGTATGAGAGCTTGCCCTCCTCGACGAGCTGCGCGACTGCCGTCGCCACGACGGGCTTCGTATTCGAGGCCATGCGGAACATCGAATTCCGCTCCATCGGCAGCCCCCGCTCCTTGTCGCGCATGCCGACCGCCTCGTGAAGGACGATCTTTCCCTTGCGCGCGACCAGCAGCACGGCGCCCACGATGTCTCCCCGCTCCACCGCCTCGTGGTACAGTCCGAGGGCGCCTTCGAGGACGGCGCGGGACATGCCGACCTCTTCCGGATCGCCGTAGGAGAGCGTACGCGCTTCCTGCGCCGCCAGCGCCGGGTTGAACCCCGCCGCGCCCGCGAGGATCGTCGCGGGCAGGATGATCGCCAGGAAGAGCCACCGAGCGGCAGGGATGCCGCGAACTCGCCGCGAAACCTTCATCAGTCCTCCGGAGGCAGAAGAAAACGGGCCGATAGCGGGACCCGCCCACTGAACGCTAACGCGGCGCCCGAGCGTGAACCAGATCGCGACCGACCTTGCCCCCCGGGGCTCGACACGGACATCTAGTGGGCCGGCTGGCGGCGCGGCACGACTGCCGGCGATTCCAGAGAGCGGAGGCGTTGCAGACCATCATCGTCTATCTGAACGGAGACTACCTCCCCGTCGGCGAGGCGCGGGTCTCGGTGAACGACCGGGGCTTCCTGTTCGCGGACGCGGTATACGAGGCGATTCCGGCGTACATGGGCCACTGCTTCCTGCGCGAACGCCACCTGGAACGGCTCGCCTGGGGCCTCCGGACGCTCCGGATCGAGGCGGACGTGGCTCCCCTGGCCGCCGTGGGCGACGAACTCATCGCGCGGAACGACCTCGTCGCGGCGGAGTTCTCCGTCTTCTACATGCAGGTGACGCGTGGCGCCGCCCCCCCGCACGCACGCCTTCCCGAAGGAGGCGGTCCCGCCCACGGTCTACGCCTTCGCGAAGGAACTCGTCCGCACGACGCCGGAGCGGTGGGAGCGGGGCTTCGGCGCCATCACGCTGCCCGACCAGCGCTGGGCCCGCGCCGACATCAAGACGACCGGCCTCCTGCCCAACGTCCTTGCGCAGCAGGCCGCGGTGGAGGCGGAAGTCGAGGACGCGATCTTCATCCGCGAAGGGATGGTCCAGGAGGGAACGCACAACAACGTGTTCGCGGTTCTCGGCGGAGAGGTGACGACGGCCCCGGCCACGAACCACATCCTGCACGGCGTCACCCGCGCCTTCACGCTCGAACTGTGCGCGGGACTGGGGATCTCCGCCCGCGAGCGCGCCTTCACGGTGGACGAACTGCGCGATGCCGACGAGATCTTCTTCACGGGTACGACGACGGAGGTGCGGCCGACCGTGGAACTGGACGGACGGCCCGTGGGCAGCGGTCGCCCGGGCGAGATCACCCGGGCGCTGTCGGAAGCCTACCGGCGGGCCGTGGCCCCCGAAGGATCGGCGGCCTAGGGCTGCCCACGGCTGCTAGCGCGTGGCGACCGGCTCCATCCGCACGATCGCCGTCGGTTCGCCCCGCCGACCGTCGATGGCCAGGTAGATGAGCCCGTCCGGACCCTGCCGGACGTCGCGGATGCGGCCCAGTCCCTGAACGAGCGTCTCCTCCCGCACCACGTCCTGCCCGTCCAGCGTCAGGCGCGCCAACTGCTCCCCGGCCATCCCGCCCACGAACAGGTTCCCCTTCCAGTGCGGGAAGCGGTCGCCCGTGTAGAAGAGAAGTCCGGAAACCGCGATCGACGGCACCCAGACGTGGGCCGGCTGCTCCATCCCCTCCTTGTGGGTCCCCTCGTGGATTGCGGTGCCCGAGCCGTAGTTCACGCCGTAGCCCACGATGGGCCAGCCGTAGTTGAGCCCCGGCTGAACCAGGTTGAGTTCGTCCCCGCCCTGCGGACCGTGCTCCGTGGCCCACAGGTCGCCCGTCTCCGGGTTCATGACCATCCCCTGCTGGTTGCGGTGCCCGAAGCTCCAGATCTCCGGCTGAACGTTCGGGTCGTCGAGGAACGGGTTGTCCTCGGGAATCCCGCCGTCGTCGTACACTCGGCTCACGGTGCCGTGATGGGTCGAGGGATCCTGCGCGGGGTGCGCGTAGAGATCGCCGCGGGTCGAGGCCTGGCGATCGCCGACGCTGATGAAGAGGTGCCCCTGTCCGTCGAAGACGAGACGGGACCCGTAGTGCCCTCGCCCTTCCGATACCGCCAGGAAGATCTCCTCGATGCCCGTCAGAGCGCCGTTCTCGTAGCGTCCCCGGATGACCGCAGTCGTCCCGCGCTCGGTCTCGTCCGGCTTCGAGTAGCTGAGGTAGAGGAGCCGGTTGTCCTCGAAGTCGGGGTGAGGCACGACATCGAGAAGTCCGCCCTGTCCGGCCGAGATCACCTCCGGCACGCCCTTCACGGGCTCGGGAAGGAGCATCCCGTCGCGCACGACGCGAAGCGTACCCGCCTTTTCGGTGACCAGCATCTCGCCATCGGGCAGGAACGCGATCGACCACGGGCGCACCAGCCCTTCCGCCACCGGGACAAGCCTGTAGTCGTGGTACGCCGACTGCATGACGTCCTGGCCCAGCGCCGGAGTCGCGGTCGACAGAAGAAGCCCGGCGGCGAAGATCGCCAGTGGGGTCCGCTTGATCATCTTGTCTCCAGGGAAAATCATGACGTCCATCTCGTGGTTCATGGGTTGGCGAAGCCCGAAAAAACTGTTGCCGGTGGCCCCCGAACAGCAAGGCTCGCCGGCCGCAGCGACCGCCGCGCGCACCGGCGGCGTCCGCATTGTGTGAACACGCACGGGCGCGGCAACGTTTCCGGGGGGCGGGGAGGATACCACCACCCCGCGGGAAGGGGAGACCGATGAAGAACATCGCCATCGTCGGCGGAGGCGTCTCGGGCCTCGGGGCCGCATGGGCGCTGCATCACGATTCGGACCGATTCGATTTCCGGCTGTTCGAGGCTCGGGAGCAACTGGGCGGGAACGCCGTGACCGTCGACATGCCGCAGGAGGACGGCAGCACGATCCCCTTCGACATCTCCGTCACCGCCTGCATCCCTTCCGTCTATCAGCACTTCGTGGTGCTGCTGAAACAGTTCGGCATCGACCTGATCGACACGAGATTCAGCTACAGCGACGGGATCAGTCAAGATCACAACATTTTGTGGGAATTGACCTTGCGGTACTCTAACCTCGTGTTCCCGCCTTTTGGTTCCCGCCAATCGACTTGGGTCAGGCGCGAACTCTCGGGCGGCTCTCCAAAGCCTTCCTGAGCTGTCCAGCGTCGGCCTGCTGGTAGCAGCGCAGCACCGTCTGGGCCTCCTTCCAGCCTCCGAGCTCGCAGAGCACCTTCAGCGGAAGCGCCATGAGATCGGACGCGAACTTCCGCCTCAGCGAGTGCCACCCCCGACCGCGCTTCGGTTCGAGCCCTGCCAGCTTCTGGGCTTTGTCCCACCAATACCGGACCGCCGACAGGCTGGCGCACCGCGAGGTGTCCCTTGGAGCAGGTAACACCGGAGAGTCGTTGGCATCGGGATAGCGGCGTTGCGCAGCCTCTTCCAAGGCAACGACCGCCTCGTCGGTCATCGGCGTGACGTGCTCGTAGCCCGTCTTCTCATGCTCCGCCCGCCAGACGATGGTCCTGTCCTCGAAGTCGATGTCGCTCCAGCGAAGTTGGCGAATCGCGCCGATGCGGTGCCCCGTTTCGTGCGCGAGCACGAGCGCGACATGGAACCGCCAGTCGACCTGCCGGGAGACTCCGAGCAACGCCCCATACTCCTCGTCGGAGAGGACGACCCGGGTGGGGTTCTTCTCCTTGGGCGTCTTCAAGCCCCTCAGCGGATTCGAGTCGAGAAGGAGCCTCCCGTTCTCGTCCCGGGACTTCGACGCCCAGTTGAGGACCGCGATCAGGAATCTCAGGTCGAACTCGACTGTCCGGTCGGACACGGGTTTGCCGCTGGGTCCAACCTTGCCGACCCTCCGCGCCCGGATGAAGCGATCCCAATCGCGCTGCGACAGGGTCGCCGGATCGCGGTCGAGTCCGAAGAACCCGAGGAACATCCTCATCGCAACCCGGTCGTATCGCCGCGACCTGTCGGCCTTGGTCGGCGTCACCTCCTCACCGTAGATGTCAAAGAGCGTTCCCAGCGTTAGCAGCTCGGCCTCGGCTTCGGCCTTGCCGTTGGGGTCATGTACTGCGAAGCCCGCAGCGGCCTCGTCGGCCTGCCGCTTCGCGCGGGTCCAGTCACGGTGCCCCAGCGACCGGGTGAGCCTGCGCCCGTTCTCGCGCCACTCTATCTGGTAGAGGCCAGTCTTCGGATCAGGGAACACCCTCACCCGGTTGCGGCCCCATTCTCCGGCGCTGTACGAGCGCCGGTCACGTTTCGTGCGTGCCATCTTCCATTCCTCTCTGGATGATGGACTGCACGATCTGCCTGTTGGAAAGCTCGCGGCGCGGGGCGTCCCGCGCCAGTGGCGGGGCGGCTAGCGGCGTCGCCTTCCGGGGCAGGTGGATGCGGGCGATCCTGGGCGCGTTGAGCCTCCCGGCGTTGGGGATCTTTCCGTCGCGCACGAGGCGGCCCAGATGTTCCCTTGAGTATCCGCTCTCGCGGGCGGCCTCGACGAGCGACAGCGTGGTTTCGTCGCGCTCGCGGATCGTGGTTTCGAGATCTTCGGCACAGAGGTCCAGCACGAGAGCCGCGGTCTCGCTCCCGTACCGCCGGAGCGACTTGGCCTTCCCGCGCCAGTCGTCGGGCAGACCCTCGACGGACGCGGGCTTGGTCTTCCGTCTGGACTTTCGGGTCATTTCCAGTCTCCTTCCTCGTCCTGCCGTAGCGAGTCCGCGAGACCGGCATCCCCTTCGCCGCGCCTCACGGACCGTTCGGCGAGATCGACTCGCCGTC